>JAJTIE010000022.1 GCA_021300195.1 Bacteroidota bacterium
AAGTCCGCAGACGCCAATGATACTAGGGTAACTCCCGGGAAAGTAGGTCGCCGCCTCCTTTAATTCAAAACCCCTCCTGTGAAAACAGGTAGGGGTTTTTTATTGACTCTACCTACTAAACACTAAACGGGGGGAGGGGGGGGACGACCTGTTTTGGCGAACCGGGTTACCTACTTGCGGCATGTTCCGCATGCGGCTCCACCTAAATAATGTCTTGACGAAGGGCCTGTATGTGTGTTTCTTACCCATACAAACACACGATCAAACAGGCATGCTTCACCTTTCTTTGGCAATCTTTGCCCTTATGCTTCGTACCCTATTCTCTGCCACCATCCTGCTATTCCTTCTCGCCTGTACGGATGAGGAGGGGTATCGCGTAGTAAAGATATCCGATGGCGATACGGTCACATTGCTTTCGGGCACTACCCAAACTAGGGTACGCCTGTATGGCATAGATGCCCCGGAGCGGGGTCAGGACTATGGCACCCGTGCCACCGAGCACCTGCGCGGGCTGCTGGCTGCGGGTAGGGTACGCCTGGTTTCTACGGGTGGAGATCGTTACCAGCGCACCATTGGCATCCTGTACACCCCAGATGGGGAGAATGTAAACCTGGCCATGCTGGAGGCTGGCTACGCCTGGCACTACAAAAAGTATAGCAACGACCTGGCCTATGCACATGCCGAACTGCGCGCCCGAGAGAACCTCAGGGGCCTATGGCAGCAGCCCCGTCCCACACCGCCGTGGGAGTATAGGGCGCAAAAGAGGAAGGCACGCAGCTTCTAGGTCTGGCTTCCGGGCCTACCTGTTTAGTCGCCTTTGTGCAGGCTATGTGTGGTGCCTTTGGCCAAAATAATAGCTGGATTTACTGCGCTTGAAGGGTATTAGTTTGAAATACTATTTCGGGTAACTGTTATTTTGTGTGCAATTGTATAGGGAAAGGCCGTATAATGGCAGTATTTGCCTAATTTTGTACTAGTTATGAGCCAGAAATCCCATTTCGAGACCGATGCGATCCGCACACAGGCGGAGCGCAGCCAGCACCGCGAGCATGCAGTACCTATCTACATGACTAGTAGCTTCGTGTTTGAAGATGCCGAGATGGCCCGTGCCCTGTTTGCCGATGAGATGTCCGGGAACATCTACACCCGTTTTTCGAACCCCAATAACAACGAGTTTGTAGAAAAAATGTGCAAACTGGAGGGGGCTGAGGACGGCGTGGTAACGGCAAGCGGGATGGCGGCCATGTTTGTAACCATGGCTGGGCTACTAAGTGCGGGAGACCATGTACTGATGAGCCGAGCGGTTTTTGGCAGTACGCACCAGATCGTAACCCGCCTGTTTCCGCGCTGGAACATTGCCCATACCTATGTAGACCCCACACGCCCCGAGGAGTGGGAGCCTGCCATACGCGAGAATACCCGGATGATTTTTCTGGAGACCCCCAGCAACCCCGGCCTGGACCTGGTAGATATGGAGTGGGCGAGCAGGCTGGCACGCAAGCATCAGCTGATTCTGGCTGTAGACAACTGTTTTGCTACCCCCTACCTGCAGCGCCCTATAGAATACGGGGCCGACCTGGTGGCCCACAGCGCTACCAAGTGGATAGATGGCCAGGGGCGTACCATAGGCGGGGTGATAGTAGGTCGGGCTGACCTGATACAGGAGCTCCGGTTTTTTGTGCGCCACACAGGCCCCGCGCTTAGCCCCATGAATGGCTGGATACTGAGCAAGAGCCTGGAGACCCTGCACGTGCGCATGCAGCGCCACTGCGAGAATGCCCTGGCCCTGGCCCAGTGGCTGGAGACCCAGCATGAGGATGTAAAGCTGGTAAAATACCCCTTCCTGCCTAGCCACCCGCAGTATGAGCTGGCCCGGCAGCAGATGAAGATGGGCGGCGGCATTGTAACGTTTGAGATAAAGGGTGGTATAGACCGCGGACGCGCCTTTTTGGATCACGCTGGTGTACTGAGCCATACGGCCAACCTGGGCGATACACGCACCATCGTAACGCATCCTGCCAGCACCACCCACAGCAAGCTGACGGATGCAGAGCGTGCAGCGGTGGGCATCCATCCGGGTACCATCCGCATATCGGCAGGGCTGGAGCATATAGACGATATACGGGGCTGGGTGGATCATGCCCTGAAGGCCAGCAGGCTGTAGGTGCCGCTGCCGGGCTGCAAGATCTATGCCGGGCGGTGTGGGCTACCGGGTGTCCAGGTAGGGTAGCACAAACCGCAGTTTCAGCTCGTGGCGGTCCGTATGCTTGTCTTTCTGCACCCAGCACAGGGCGTATTGCCCGTTTTGGGCGGCCACTACGGGTTGTAGCTGATCTGTCCCGGGTGCTGCCGCGTAGGCAGGTAGTGCCGCGCCCAGCTGGCCTGTACGCAGGTCTTGAAAGCGGTAGAATACCTGTTCGTTCCCCTGGGTTCCCACTTTGGCTTGCCAGGCGTATAATACCATGGGCCACTGCACTACCACAGAGAAGGGATAGTTTTCGTGCAGAAAGCTGCCTATCGGCAGGCCGCGTTCTTCCCACACCGGTTCTCCGCGCCCGTTCAGTTTTTGTGCCATCAGCAGGTAGTCCGTTTGCGCCTGGCTCCGTTGGTCTAGCCACACCACCAGCATCTCGTCATTCTGGGCATTGTACAGCTCGGGATGCGTCTGCCTGCCCGCGTGTGGGCACACAGGCCGCCCTGCCTCTCCCCATAGGGGTTTCCCATTGGAAGCCATGCGTTGGGCAAAAATCTTGGTATAGTCCTGGCCAAACCGGTCATCGGCCCACACGGCTACCACCCCGCCTTCTTCTGGGCACTGCAGGGCTGGGTAGCGCTGGTGGGCTGGGGTGGGGGAAATGGCTAGGCCCTCTTCGCTCCACAGGGGGCGACCACTGCGGTCGTAGCGGTGCATGCGTATGTTGTATACCCCGCTTCGCTCATCCATCCAGGCCAGGTACAGGTTGTCTCGTGGATCTTTGCTCAGGCAGGGCCCCGTCTGATAGCTGTGGCTAGGGGCCACTGCCCGGCCCTGGGTGCCCAGCAGGGGGGTGCCACTGGGGTCTATTCGGTTTAGATAGACCTGAAAGCCTCGTTCCAGAAAGGAACGGCCATCTGTCCAGGCCAGCCACAGGTTTCCGTCGGTGTCCAGTAGCTGGCTTAGATCGCTCTGCGATCGGAATGCCTGGACCATGGGGGTCCCACTCAGGCCCCGGTAGCCCCGGGCATTGTAGGTTATCTGCTGGTAGTACAGGTCATCATCCACCCTGTTTCGGTGGTCTAGCCAGGCCAGTTGTAGCCCGGTGGCGGTGGCACATAGCTTGGGCAGGCTCTGGTAGCTGGGGGCCGTGCATATAGGCAGGCCATTTGGCGTCCAGTACGGGGTGCCATAGGCATCCAGGCGCTGTGCGTATACATCCGGGTTTCGGGGCCCACTTCGGTAGTCTTCCCAGGCCAGGTAGAAGTCTTGCAGTTGGCCGGCAATCAGCTGGGGGTTTAGTATTCGGGCCTCTTTGTGCTCCACCACCTGGTATAGCGGCACCGATCCTGCTGTGTCTAGCAGTTCGCCTGTTTCCAGTATTCGGTTTGCATATAGCTTGGGTGTTACGGGGTTTCGGTAGTCTTGCCACACTATCCAGGCTCCGCCCGACTCGGTAGATACGACCTGCAGGTTGTGTTTGTCTCCCTTCTCTTCTGTTATCGCTAGCCCCTGGTAGGGCCATAGGGCTGTGCCCTTTGCATTCAGCTTTTGGGCATAGATGCCGGGCCAACCCCGCCGGTTGTCTTGCCAGATCAGCAGCTGGTCTGTAAACACCGAGCCACTACCCGCCCGTACCGCCTGCTGGCTTGCACCATTTAGGCACACCAGTGTGCCATCGGCTGCCCACCAGGCGGTTCCGCTCTGTATGTCTATGCGCTGCGCATACAGGTCGGTATCGGTAGTCCGGTCGTCTAGCCAATACACCAGCAGGTCCGCCCCTTTTACGATCAGGCCCGGCTCGGCCTGGTTTCCTCGCTCTCGGCATATGGGTAGCTGGTATACCAGCCTGCCGTTTCGGGTAATCCGTGCCAGGTACAGGTCTTTGCCCCGTGTACCGGGGCCTAGCACCTCGTAGGCGCATAGCAGGCCGCCAAAGCCATCGCCCTGCATAACCGGCCGCTGCAGGTTCTGGTTGGCCCCCGGGGGGGGCAGGGCTATGCCCATGCGGTCCCACTCGGGTTCTCCGCCGGGGCTGTAGTGCTGGGCATATAGCTCCCAGCTGCTGCCCGATCGGTAGTCCTCCCACAGCACCAGTAGCCCGCCCTCCGGGCTCACATCCAGGCGTGGGTGCCGCTGCAGCCTATTTACAGGTGCTACGGGCACCCCCCCGAATGCCCAGCTCGGGCTGCCCTCGGTATTCAGGTGCTGCAGGTAGATCTGGCGGATACGCTCGGCCCCGCGGCTGTCTTCCCAGGCCAGGTATAGGCTCCCTAGCTTATCGCTAAGTGCGCTAAAGCGGGTGCCAGGCTCGGCAGCGGGTGCCAGATACTCGCCCAGCGGACTCCATAGCAGCTGGGCTTCCGCATCCAGGTGAATGCCATAGATGCCACGCAAGAAATCTCGCTGCTCTTCCCAGAGCACAAATATGCCCCCCTGCCCGTCTGCCACCACCTGGGGCTGGGCCTGCGTGTGGCGGCTGGGGCACAGCTGCCATCCGTCGGCAGACAGTAGGGGGGTTCCGGCAGCATTCAGGTGCTGCAGGATCACATTGGGCTGCTGCCCTGGGCTGCGTGTGCCAGTGTACACCACCCACAGCCCGCTCTGCCCATCGGCTAGCGCACAGGGCTGCGCCTGCTGCTCATCCAGGCTGGTGTAGGCATGGGCCAGGGTATACACGCTATCGGCCTGCTGGGCCAGGGCGAGCACGGGCGCACACAGCACCAGTAGGCCAATTGTTCTAAAGCACCGCACGCCCAAAGATAAGCGGGAAAATTCTTGTCCTAAAAAATGAATCCCGCTATTGTACAAACCAGCTTACTCTTCTATCTTTGCTCCTCCAAAACCGGGTGAGGTGGCTGAGTGGTCTAAAGCAGCACTTTGCTAAAGTGCCGTACGGGTCAAACTGTACCGAGGGTTCGAATCCCTCCCTCACCACACTAGGTCGTGGCAGATGCATAGAGTTGGGGCGAAGTAGCGGCACTTAGAGCGCGTAGTTTGTTTTTGTTTCGCTGTTTTTCTCGTTGCTTCCCTGCCTTTTTTTGACATAATCTGAATGCCCTAAAGGATCGAGGTGTAGCGCAGTCCGGTTAGCGTATCTGCTTTGGGAGCAGAGGGTCGCAGGTTCGAATCCTGCCACCTCGACACAGAAGGTGGTAAAGGGGGGCATGAGCCCCTTTTTTGTTGAGTAGGTAGCTAGTAGCAGCCAGGGCCATCCAGGTGTACAGGCGTGTAGAATGCCCCACCCGGAGCGCCAGCCAGTATCGCTAGGGCCTGGGCGTTAAGTAGAGACAGAAAATGCCTCCTTAGCTCAACCGGATAGAGCACCGGATTTCTAATCCGGGGGTTACAGGTTCGAGTCCTGTAGGAGGTGCCATAAGCGCCGCACCCGTATGGGTAGCAGGCGTTTTTTTATGAATTCAGCCTGGTAGCAATGTAGTAATCTGTACCCTATCTGCTTGTGGGAGTGTGCCCTACGCGCTGGAATAATTGGCAAAACGAAAGATGCGGAAAAGGCACAACAAAAGCTGCCATTGGCGGGCTTAGTTAGAAAGTTAAGCGGAAAAATGTCTTTACGAGGCCTTGCGGGCGGGGTATCTCTATCCATGCTCCCCATCGGAGTTCTTTCTGAAACAGCGCCTCGGTTATGCACCCTAGGGCTATGCCGCTCGCCTTGGAAACAAGCGGACGGCCCAGGCTCTGTGCCGAGGAAAGGCTAAAGCCCTCGGAACACGAAGGCCCCCTGAAATTGGGGGCCTTTTCGTTACGGGCCATGCCTGCCAGGGGGCAAGGCACCAGGGGTGACGAGCATGCGCTACAGCCTATAGTTGCGCTCAGCACCTCAGTTTTCTGCCTTTGTGGGCCACCGGGCTTCACTTTTTTGGGCACTGAGTGCTTGCTGGCACGTCTCTGCGTACTGGCGCATGGGGCACCCTAGCAGCTCAGCAGGAACTTGGCCTTCAGGTGTCATACTGCTCGGTAAGGGGCTCCTATTCCGGTGGGCGGCAGGCACCACACTGTAGGCGCATACGTGGAGGAAGCACCGTAGGTGTCTGCTGTTCAGCTGTGGGTGATCCAAGGGCACGCTCGCCCACTAAAGCTGCACGCCCAGCGTGAGGGTATCCAACTCGCCCACCACCACCAGGGTGTAGGGTCCGCGAGGTAGGATGTAGGGCCAGCTATCGTAATAGAGTTCGAAATGGAGGCCGCTAAAACTTGTGCTGTACCGCACCTGGCCAGTAAGGGGGTCTAGCAGCCTGGCGGTGTAGTTTCGGCGATTAACGGGCACATCCTGCGGGGTGCTGATGCTGATGCGGGAGACACCCGGATGCCCACTTGAAAATACCCGTACATCGAAGAAGCCCTCGGCCTGGCCGTCGCAGCCCTGTATGTAGGTATAGGGCTCGCTGGTAGCCACGCAGCCCTGGGGGCTACTGTACTGCACGTAGTAGGTGCCGCTGGCGGGCGGGGCATAGCTGCTGCCGGTGGCCTGGGGGATGGGTTGTAGGCTGGCATCCAGCCACTGGTTTCCGGTCTGCGCCTGGCTGCTGCGCAGCAGGCTGCCGTTCTGGCTGATGGTGGGGGTTGCGAATTTGCAGTCGTAGATCTTGACCAGCCAGTAGTCAGCACTTCCTCTGTTTATCTTTTTGTCTGAATTGTCACCAGCTCCGGATACGTACGCACCTCCCAATACATAGCTCCCATCGTGTAGCTCCAAGATACAAAATTTTTCGGATTCTACTCGAGTATATCCGCCTCCTATCGTCTTGTCCCATTGCTTATTCCCATTCGAGTCAAATTTTAAGATCCACATGTCCACATCTCCCTTTCTTGATTCTGATTTATCACCTCCAATTCCAGACGATGATATACCTAATAAAACATAGCCACCATCTCTAGTTATTTTTATGTCTTTCAAAAAATCTGGTCCTGTTCCTCCATAGGTTTTATCCCATTGCCTATTGCCAGTTTCATCCAATTTTACAATCCAGTAGTCAGATAGTCCTTTGCTGTCTTCTGATTTATCGCAGCATCCTGTATCGTTGTTATATCCCAAAGAATATGAATGTCCGCCCACCAAATAGCCTCCATCAGGTGTTTGTACTATTGAGAATAGTTGATCATGTCCTGTTCCTCCATAGGTTTTATCCCATTGCCTATTGCCATTTTCATCCAGCTTTATAATCCAATAGTCAAAGCAACAGGATGCCCCTCTTTGATTCTTTGGATCATAACTGTCTTGAGATTTTCCGTGTAAGGGATCTTGTCTATAAGCATCTGAATTGGAACTTCCGGCCAGAATATAACCGTTGTCTTGTGTTTGTAATATTAGCGGAAATATTTCATGAATTTCACCTCCAAATGTCTTATCCCATTGTATATTAAAATTTTGATCAACCTTTGATATCCAAAAATCAGTGGTATATTCTGTACCAAAATTTATTTGTGTTTTTTCGCAGCAGTTTGTTGCCAGATTAAATTCAGGTGAACTAGAAAATCCTGCCAACATGTATCCTCCATCATTTGTCTTTTTAAGGTTACTTAGCCAATCAAATCTAGTGCCTCCTAATCTTTTGTCCCACATTTTTTTAGCACTATCATCTGTTTTCACTATCCAGAAATCCATATTGTCATATACACTGAAGTATGGATCCTGACTTTTATCACCAGATATACTTGAGCGCGAGAAGCCTCCCAGAAAAAAAACTTGCTTGCCATTCTCTACCGTGCTGAGAATAGTCCATAGTTGGTCATTATCACTGCCACCCAATGTTTTATCCCATAGGATATTCCCATCCCTGTCTACCCGAACAGCCCAGTAGTCTAGCGACCCCCTGCCCGGTTCGGATTTGTCGCTCAGGCCCCTGCCATAGCCCACCGAGTCGGAGTTGGATCTGCCCCCCAGGATAAATCCGCCGTCTTCGGTCTGGTCCATATCCAGCAGTTCGTCGCTACCGCTGCCGCCATAGCTCTTCTCCCACTCTATTACAATGGGTTGTCCAAGCAGCAGGGCCGGGCATAGGCCCAGTAGTAGACAGAGGGTTTTTAGTTTCATAACAGTAGCTGGCTTATAGTTGGCGGGGCATACGGGATTCATTTAATTTGTTCTTGTGGGCTTTTCGTCCACCCTTAGGGCAGGTGGACGGCCAGGGTAAGGGTATCCAGCTCGCCTTTCACTTCCAGGGTATAGGGCCCCTGTGCCAGATTGCTGCTTACGGTGATTTCGAAATTGAGACCACTAAGGGGAGTGCTGTACCGCACCTGGCCAGTAAGGGGGTCTAGCAGCCTGGCGGTGTAGTTTCGGCGATTAACGGGCACATCCTGCGGGGTGGTGATGCGGAAGCTGCGCCCGCCTGCCAGCTGCTGTATGCTGAAGAAGCCCTCGGGCTGGCCGTCGCAGCCCTGTATGTAGGTGTAGGGGGGGCTGGTAACCACGCAGCCCTGGGGGCTGCGGTACTGCACGTAGTAGGTGCCGCTGGCGGGTGGGGCATAGCTGCTGCCGGTGGCCTGGGGGATGGGCTGGCGGGTGGCATCCAGCCACTGGTTTCCGGCCTGCGCCTGGCTGCTGCGCAGCAGGCTGCCGTTCTGGCTGATGGTGGGGATCAGCACGTTGCAGTCGAAAAAGCTAGTGAGCCAGTAATCCCAACCTCCACGGTTTGGCCTGCCGCCGGTAACACTACCGCCCAGAATGTATTCACCTGGATTAACCTCATGAAGGCCTCCAAATCTCGATGGTGCATAGATAGAAGTGTAATAACTCTCCAAGATCTTATCCCATACTTTATTTCCTTGTTCGTCTAGTTTAAGTATCCAATACTTGGAAATACCTATGGCTTTTGGGTCGGTAATATCGCCTCCTTTAGGCGAGGAGACTGTACCAGAAAGCAGGAATCCTCCATCATATGTCTGGATTACTTTATTTAGATAGTCATCTCCGCTTCCACCTATTGTTTTGTCCCATATTTTGTTGCCATGGGCATCTATTTGAATAATCCATAAATCATTCTGTCCTTTTGAGTTTTCACTTTTTTCTTGCCCGATACCTGAATTTGAATAACCCCCAATTATGTAGCCCCCATTGTGCGTTTCAATAATAGAGGTCGGTTCTTCTTTTCCGCTACCCCCATAGGTCTTCTCCCATTCAATAACTCGGCCAGATGAGTTTATCTTTGCAATCCAGAAATCATCATCACCCCTGCTATCCTGGCTTTTAATACACTCGTAATTAGGGCGTCCATTTGTCCCGTTACAGGCACTGGATCTGGATCTTCCTCCTACTATTATTCCTCCATCTGAGCATATTTCCAATGCAGTTAATACATCCTTTCTTATTCCATTTCCAATCATACCTCCACCTATGGTTTTTTCCCATAGGACATCTCCATTGTAGTCTAACTTCCCAATCCAGAAATTGTAATTCTCTGGATATGAGCTTCTGATGTGTATGCTCCATCCTGCTAATATATATTGTCCGCTAGTAGTTTCGCGTATAATACTAGGTTCAAAGTGGGTATTACCAAAGGCACCATATGCTCTATCCCACTCCTTTATTCCGTTAGCATTTAGCTTGATGATCCAGTGATTGTAAGCACCCCCAGGGTATACTGTTTTGTCATTCCCTTTTCCTGATCGGGATCTACCAGATAGAATAAATCCTCCGTCTTGTGTCTGCTGGGCAGATAATAAATCATCAAATACATAAGTGTGTCCGTCGGTTATATCGCCACTTAGTGTATTATCCCACTCTTTTTTTCTATTCTTGTCCAGTTTAACTACCCAGTAGCTTACACCAGGTGCCTGTTCTGTTTTGTCGCCAGATTTATTTGAGTAAGAAGTCCCCGCCAGAAAATATCCTCCGTCCTTGGTAGGCAGGATAGATGATGCCAGATCCGCAGCAGTCCCCCCGAAAGCCGTATCCCACAGCTGTATCACATTGGGTGCCTGGCCGTGCAGCGGGTGTGTCGCCAGCAGGCAGTAAAAAATGGCGGCGGCCAGGCCCAGCCCGGGCGCTGTGCGCAGTATGCGGGGCAGGGGGCGTATCGGCAGCGGGGTATGGGTCATGGCTATAGGGTGTAAGAGAGTTCGGTATTAAACTGCCAGTAGGTTTCGGTGGGCAGGTGGTTTTGGGTCAGCAGGTTGTAGGCGGTGGTGGCGCTCAGGTTTATTTTTTTCAGCAGGGTGGTGCCCAGGGTGAGGAAGGGGCTGGTGCGCGTGCCCAGAGATTCGTCTCGGGCCAGGGCCGCGCCCCCCTCTATGCGCAGCCAGCGCAGGTGGGTGCTGGCCAGGGCGGCCGTACCGGCGTACAGGCGCTGGGGGGGCAGCACAAAGTCTTGCTCGCTGCTTGTGCCCGTTTCTCCCTGGTTCAGGCTGCGGTTGCTGCTCTCCCACACCAGGTTGGCCTGCGTGGTCAGGGTCCATTTGCCCAGCTGCAGGCGGTAGGCGCTGCTCAGGCTATACAGGCGTATGCTGGGGAAGGCCGGGGCCGTGGCATCATAAAAGGTCTGCTGGGCGGTGCGCAGCTGGTGGCTGGCACTCAGGCTAATGGCTTGCGGGTTTTTTTTGCCGTAGGCATAGGCCGCAGTCAGGCTCAGCAGGTGGAAATCACCAGCGGGCGGAATGCTATCCTGGCTTTCGGTCTTTACCACCTGGCTTACCCCCTGCTGCCGCGCCAGCTGGTAGTCTGCAGACAGGGTGGGGGCTTTTGGCGGGCTCCAGGTGGCACCGGCACCCAGGCTGGTGGTGTTTACCCCATAGGGTTTCAGGCCCTTCAGGTTTGTCTGCTCATATTCGGCCAGGCCCCGCACCTCCAGGTGCAGGTGGGGGTACTGCCTTTTGGCCAGCAGGGCGTATGCCCTTAGGTCGTTGCGCAGGAAGGGCACGCCAAAGGAGGTGTAGCCGGGCCCCAGGCGTCGGTATCGGGCCTCCAGCTGCGTATGCTTGTCTAGCGCATAGGCCAGGGCCAGCTGCAGGGCATAGTCCTGGGCCAGGGTGTCGCTGTAGGCATACAGCTGCCCTACCCAGCCCGGCACCTCTCCTGCCTGCGGGCGGTAGGTATTCAGGTCTCTGTAGGTTAGGCTTTTGTGAAACTCGCCCCGGAGGCTCAGGCTTTCGCCGAGCAGGGGCAGGGCAAAGTCTAGCCCGATCAGGTAGTTTCGCCTGGGGGTGTTTTCGGGGAAAAGCGTGTCTGGGGCCTGGCCCTGCCTGTCGGTGCCATACAGCAGGTTCAGGTGCAGGTGCGTGCCCTCCTGCGGCCCC
Source organism: Bacteroidota bacterium (assembly GCA_021300195.1). Taxonomy (NCBI): domain Bacteria; kingdom Pseudomonadati; phylum Bacteroidota; species Bacteroidota bacterium. The sequence continues at coordinate 11,450 of JAJTIE010000022.1, forward strand.
CTGCCTACCGAGGCGGCTACGATATTGCGGGTATACAGTGCGGGCAGGCGCAGCTGGTACAGGCTATTCAGGTTGCTGAGGCTGATGGCCTGGCTGGCGTTCTGGTTGTGCGCGGCCGATGCCTGCACATGCCATTCGCCCGGCTCCAGCTCCACATCCAGGCCCAGTATGGCCGCCCCCTTGAAGGCCAGGTCGGCATAATAGGGGTAGCTGGTGCCTAGCTGCAGCTTTTTGATGACGAACAGCTTTTGCTCGCTCTTTTCCAGCAGGCCCATTTCTACCAGCCGCTTCTTATTGGCAAACGCCTGTTGCGGTTTTTGCTGCACCTGCTTTAGTTGTTCCAACTCGTGCTCGGCCCGCGTCTGTCGTGCTTGCAGGCTGTCGGTGGGCAGCTCGGGCAGGTCATACAGGTTGGCCGCCTCGGGTACCCGCTTGCTCAGGGCATTGGCCTGCAGGGTGTAGGCTTTTGCCTGGGCTTGCAGTGCCCGCAGCGAGTCGGCATAGGCGCGGCCCTTCTGCAGCTGGCCCAGCGTACGGGCATTTTTGTTCAGTGTGTCCAGCTGCTCCGTATACCAGTGCTGTAGCGCATGGTTGCGCTCCAGGGCTTCTGCCATCAGCCGTTGTGCCGGCTCAGCGTCCTTGGGCAGTTTATCCAGGTTAGCCAGTTCGTTCTCATAGGCTGCCAGCTCAGGGTAGCCCTCGTACAGGCTTTGGGCCCACTGCATTTTGTTATACGCCTTGTTGTTGTACGTCGCGCTGTCCAGCTTGTGCATGTAGGCCAGCTCCTGCTGTTTTTGCTTTGCCTTCTGCTCCGCACGGCTCAGCACCTTCTCTTGCAGCGATTGCACATCCAGGCCCAGGCTAAACTGGCTGATAGCCTGCCGATACGCGCCCTGCTCTGTGGTGGCCAGGCCTCCCAGCTGTACTGGCAGGGCTGCCAGGCTTGTCTGTAGTCCGCCCCGCAGCCGCACATAGTCCGGCGGCTGTAGCAGGTAGTCATTTCCCGGATTGGTGCTGTGCTGGGTGCTAATGCCCAGCTGCCCCCGCACAGGCAGCTGCCCCCGGGCTTTTTCCGGCTGCTGCGCCCTGCTAATCTGCACCAGGATGCTTGAGTAGATGCCAACGCAATAAAGGAAGTATAAGAGCCTGCGTGCGATCACCCGCGAAAGTTAAACACAAAATGCAACCTGGTGATGAATCTTCTGCTACATTATTTTTTTGTGAAGCGAGTCCCTGGAAAGTAAAATTTTATATAGTTTTGGGCTCGTTTTCTGTACCCCAATAACGCTCCTACTGAGTATGATGAGTAGCGTAGAGATATGAAGACTTGTACATATTCTGCATATCCTCGCTATGGGGCTGAAATTGGGTATTTAGGAACGGCCTATGCCGTCCTTGTTTATTGTGATACTGGTAATATGAAAATGAGTATGCGAAGAGTTCCTGTTGTATTGTATGTTTTTTTGCTGGGTTTATTTCTTGGCAGGCCAGATGGTTTGCGGGCTCAGCAGAGCCCTGCCCTTGGCCCCAATGAGCTTCAGTACAATGTTGAGATAGAAGAGGTTCGTGGGTCGGGTGGCCAGGTGGTATCCCGCCTGGAGTCCGGTTTCTGGCAGGCAATTGCAGACGGAAATCAGGCTGCCGTTTATATTAAGAACAGCCCGTTTCGGGTAGAAAAGTCCAGCGTACACGGCGTAGGGCTTTTTACCGATGCTGCTACCAGTTTTCAGCAGGGAGACAGCGTATGTACCATTTTTTACAAGGTGCTGCCCAGCGGACCATTTCTAATGGCTTATCGCAGCTCCGTTGTAGGCACCTTTATCAACGATAGCCAAACGCCCAACACCCGCATTGAGCTAAGAGAGCGAGCCATTATCCTGCGGGCCAATCGGGATATTCCACCAAACACCGAGATACTGGGCAGCTACCGCGAGCTTATCTCGCTGTTTCCCAATGACAAGAGTGCCGAGATGAGCATCAAATACTGGTAGGGCATGAAAAGATCGAAGCTTAAGAAAATAGCACTCCTTACCGTTGTTTTTTTCTTTATCTCTACAGCGGCCAAGGCTTTTGTGCTGATAGAGCTGCTGATTGTAATTGTACTTATTGGTAGATTAGGAGGTGTAAAATGCGAGCAAGATGCCTATGCGTTGGTACTGATCAAGCAGGGCACCCCCACGGCAAACCTGAAGTTTGATCTTACCCTACAAAAATTATCCTCTCCCCGGGAGGTTTATGTTTTCCCCGAGATACCCATTACAGATTTGGAAAGGAGTTGTGAAACGGTAACCCTGGCAGAGGGCACCTCCAATGGCACCTATGATGTTTATCGGATAAGAAAACCTCGATCCGCGCCTGCTTACCAGTACGAGGTTTCGTATTCAATAGCTGCTACCTTTTCTGCAGGTATTTCCCAGCAAAATGTGCATTTTATTCCTAAATCCTTTACCTTGAGCGAAAATATTTCTAGCTGTATTACACCCTACGAATTTGCACTTTTAGATCAATATTTACTACGAATTTCCTCCATAGATACCAGCCTTTTCACTACACCTTCGGCCCGGGTTTTTTTGTATAATGAACGCTTTGGTAGGCATGAAACCGAAGCCAGTTATGCGCAAAAAAAGCTCAAGTCGCATGAAATAGCCTCCAAGCCCTACTACGAGCAGGGCGGATTGCAGTTCAATGGCGCTCAGTATATAAATTTTGGAAATGACCCCGCATACAGAAATTTTCTCCAGAATGATTTTTCGATAGAGCTATGGATGACCCTGGATCAACTGGAGGAGGGCCGAAAGTATTCAATTCTGTCTCTTTCACCCGAGAGCCAAAATTGTTCTGTACAGGGCTGCCTGGATCAACCACTTCAGGCTTGCTATCAGCTGAATATGAGCATAGAATTCAATAAGAGTGCCTTTGCGGTTGAACATGAACTTCCGACGGATTGGATCACGATCACACTAAGTGTAAACGACCCTGCGAGAAGTGGAAAGTATGGATTTGATATCGTGTATGCTTTTCCGAAGTATCGCTGGTATTATTCCGATAGTTTGGGGTTGATTGTTCCACTAGATTCTGCGGTTCGTGTTCCGCTATTTTTCCAGAAGCGTTCCAATAATCCTAAACACTGGTCTTTAGCACTGGGTGGTCTTTCTTCTTTTGATAATTATTATTATTATTATTATTCGAGCTACTTATATAATTATAATTGTCCTCCCGCTAATCAGGATACCGTCAGCCATGTAAGTAATGCCCTGGTTGCAGTCGGCACATCAGGTGCCAGTTTGTTGTTGGGCTCCAGTCGAGCCGGGTCTTTTACGGATGGCTTTCGCGGCCGGCTAGACCATTTTCGTATTTACCACGGATTTCACGATCCATACATGATTGCTTTAACTAGACCTACTTCATGGTTGGGAGTGGGTAATTTTCCCTATGCAGGAAACTCACATTTGTATGAGCATCCCTCGCGCCTGCTGCTTTCGGTGCCCCTGAATGACGCAGCGGGTACCATTGCCCACGACTACTCTCCGCGTGCCAATCATCGGGATATATCCGCTACCGGCTTTGGTGCTTCCCCCAGCTGGTTACCGGTTAATATTGATGGTGTTAGTAATTTCGATCCTGACTACATAGAAAGGCCCCTGGAGTGTAGGGAAAGATGTAAGCGTGGCTGTGGAGAATATCAAAAGAATTCATTGGGATGCTCGTGCAATTAGTCCTACCTAATCAGGCTATGTCGCCATTGCGCCATTTGCGCTTTATGCCTGTGTGTGCCCGGCTTATTTTTGTCGGCCTCGTTTGCCTGGGTACGCTGCGGGCCCAGGGCACAACTGGCCTAAGGCTGGTACTGCCACAGGATGAAGCTGTGCTCTATCAACCCTATCCCATGTTTTCCTGGCTATCTCAGCAGCCGGGATCACCACTTTTTACCCTGCGTATTGCCGAGGTGTTGGCCGTAGGTAAGCGAGGAAATTACCAGTCAAAGGAAGCAGCTATTCTCTCTAATCCGGCTATCTATGAGATCAGTAATATACGGACTCAGACTTACGTCTATCCAGTCACAGCCCCCAGGCTACAGGCAGGCAAAAAGTATGCCTGGCAGGTATTGGCTATTAACACCGAGGAGGGTGGCGAGACGCTGGCACAGAGTGAAGTTCATCTATTTTCCATTCCCCTGGCACCGGATGATTCAGTAAAAGAGGAGGATCCACCTCAGTTTTTTTATCGCATGCGTGCAGACCAGGTACACGGATTTGTACCCCCCCTGGAGGGTAAACTACCCATACAGCTGCATAGCAACTACAAGTCTTCCGATTTTTATGCCAGGATTTATACTCGATCTGGCACCCTGGTACGCGAGTTGGGCATTAGAGATGCAGCTTTGGTAGCGTATGGAGACAATCGGTATAAGATTCAGGTTTCGGATATGCCACATGGCCAGTATCAGATTGTAATAGAGGGAACTAATCGACAGCTTTGGTACCTGAATTTTATCATTAACTAATCATTGGGATATGCACCTGTTTACTACCAAATACGGAAAGTCGCGTAAACTGCCGATCCGACTAACGGCCTCTATCCTGTGTGCTGTTATACTGCTCGAGGTGGTTATCCCCGTGTCTGCCTACGGATTGACGTCTGGGCCTGCCCAGCCCGAAAGCTGGAGCCCAGTGGGTGGGGGCGGCGAAATGGTAGACCCATTTACCGGTGACTTTAGCTACAACATTCATCTTCTTGACATTGATGGTTATCCACTCACGCTGAATTACCAGGCTGGCATCAGCATGGAGCAAGAGGCTAGTTGGGTGGGGCTGGGCTGGAGCCTGAATCCGGGATCCATTACCCGCCAGATGCGTGGCCTGCCCGATGAATTTGATGGAGATGAGATTCAATACGAGCATAGCTTTAAGGAACAAACACGAGTGGGTGGAGGCCCTACTTTTTCAGTTGAGGTTTTTGGATCTAAGGGGCTAGGGCTAGGGGGATCTGCTCGGGCAAGTGTTTACAGTGATAGTCAAAGAGGTTTAGGGTTAGCCGTGGGACTTGGGGCCAATCTTTCACTGAGTGCGACGGTGAAGGATCAGGATAACAAGGCTGCTGGTGTGATTGGTATTCAGACTGGCCTGGGTATTACTTTGGATACACAGGAAGAGGGTGTTAACATAGATGGATCAATAGGTGTATCTGGAGAAATAGGAAGAAGCCTCCTGGGTGCCCTGACGGGAAGCAGGGACGGCTTTGGTATTGGTGTGAACTCGCGAAACGGTCTTCAGTATGCTAATCTTAACCCCTTTATAAATACAATATTTGGAACAACACCTGCGGGCATTTTATTACCTACTGGTTCTCCTACCCACGTTCCTCAGTTAATGTTTCCGACAAAAACATCCTATGTAAATTTGTCTGCTGCGGCAGGTGGCGAGATTGGACCTGTGTTTATATCCGGCGGCGTAAACGGATACAAGTCTAAAACTGAGATTAAGTATCCGAGGCGTAGCGTAAAGGGATATGGATATTTCAACGTTCAGAATGCAACCGAGGATGAAGAAAGTTTGCTCGATATTAATCGTGAAAAGGATGGTTCTGTTATCAAGGAAACGCCTTTGCTTTCCGTTCCCAGTTTTACACATGATTTGTATCAGGTAAGTGGGCAGGGCTATTCTGGGACATTTCGCCCGTATCGTAGCGAGATAGGTACCCTATATGATCCAAAGGTTAAGAGCTCCGGAACCAGTATAGACCTTGGAGGCGAGGCGGGGATAGGTGGCGGTGTACAGTTTGGTGCGGATCTTAATTTTTCGAATACTTTTAGTGAGACCGGGCCCTGGGTAGGGCCTCAGAACAGAGCGGCACTTACTTATTCCTTTAGAAGTTTGGGGGAGGCTCAGGCCGCTAACTATGAGCCCTTTTATTTTAAGTCTTATGCAGAGCCCACGGTACTGAATCCACAGGATCCTTTTCTGCGTGCGCAGGGTGGGCTGAATTATAGTTCGAACAAGATTAAGCTAACATCCGGCGGCTTCTCTGCATCAATAGGAACTGAAAGATATATGGCGGGTGCTGATGCTACGGCTCCTACCTATCGCACTAATCGAGAGCGAAGAAACGAGACCTTGACCTGGCTAAAAGCCCAGGATGCAACTTTTGCGCTCGAAAAAGAATTGTCTGTTTATCAGCCTAATGCTTTTGCAATAGGGACAAACGGAAATATACAAAGGAGCGTAACCTGGGATAGAAAATCTTTTAATGGACGAAAACCGCACCATATAACAGAATATACAGCAACCCGTACCGATGGTACCCTCTATGTATATGGGCTTCCGGCCTATAATGTGACTCAGCGGGAGGTTGCCTTTTCTGTTTCCAGGGGCCGTACCCCCGATTCTACAGGTGGTCGGGTTTGGTATAGTCAAGAAGAGGCCAGTACGGGTAATAGGTCCGGCAAGGATCATTTTTTCTATAGCACTACCACCCCGGGCTATGCGTATGCTTATTTGCTTACCGCGGTCTTGTCTAATGATTATCAAGACCTGACCGGCGATGGGCCCACGGAGGATGATCTGGGCAATTACACCAAATTTAACTATTCAAAAATTGACAGCAACCAAGCGTGGCGTATGCCCTTTTACCGGGCCACCTTTATGGAAGGCAACCTTTCCGACCCGGACGACAACCGGGGCACCTATCTATATGGCGTAAAGGAGCAGTGGTACGTACATTCTATTGAAAGCCGCAACCATGTGGCCGTATTTATGATTTCTGAAAGAGTGGACGGTCGGGGAGCTTCTGGTGAATATCCAATCAGTCCTAGCCTGGGTACTCATTCCTATAAACTGGACAAAATTCTTCTGTATGCCAAGAAGGATATACAAAAAAGTGGTATTCAGAGCGCGATACCCCTGAAGACTGTACACTTTGAGTATGACTATTCGTTGTGCAGGGGGATACCAAATACGAACGAAAACGGCGGAGGTAAGCTCACCCTGAAGCGGCTCTGGTTTACGTATGATAAGTCCGAAAAGGGAAGGGCAAATCGCTATGCCTTTCAGTATGAGGGCCTGAATCCGGATTACACTCCATTGGCTATTGATCGCTGGACAAGCTACAAACCCTTGAACCTGGTTTCGGGTGGTTTACTTCCCAATGATTTTCCGTATGTAGATCAAGATTGGGCAAGACAAGTAGAAGCCGGTACGAACAAGCGGTGGGCTGATGTGTATACTAGTGCCTGGTGTCTTACCCGCATAGAACTTCCATCGGGAGGAACTCTAAAAGTTGATTATGAGGCGGATACCTATGGCTATGTGCAGGACAAGGCTGCGATGCAGATGATAAGGATAGAAGGCGTATCTACCAATCCTGATTATCCATGGGAGCATAGAGGAGAATTATACTCAGCGGGGAGGGCAAATAGAAACTACCTTGTATTTAAGATAGATGATGATCTTCGCCAGTATTTTCAGCAAAATAGTCAACTGGGTATAGAAGAAAAGAATGAGATTTTAAGAAAAGCATATTTGAGAGATATCAGGGACTTGTATTTTCATTTCAGGATGATGCTGGGTCATATTCCCGGTGCAGCCTCTAATGAAGATGTAACGGGTTATGCTCAGGTTAATTCTTTCAATGTCATTGGCATATGTCCGAGCAATGAAGACTATGCCTACCTGCATGTGAAGCCTGTACCCATAAAGGATAAAGAGGCGGGAAGGGGAGAGGTACAACCAATGGCCAGGGCCGGATGGAATTATGCCTACTTGCACAATCCAAAGGCGGTTTTTCCGACTCAGTTTAATGATGGGGATGTGATTGGATTGATAGCGAATATCGCAAATAAAATTCCTGATGTCCTGGATCTTTTTAAGGATAGAAATCGCGTTTTTCATCGGAAAGGATTTAGCAGAATTTTTAATCCTGCTGCCTCTTGGATCCGATTGTATTCACCACTCGGTACCAAATATGGAGGTGGATGCAGAGTAAAGAAGATAGAGGTGGTGGATAACTGGGACTCTATGACCGGCAGCCAAGTTCCGGCAGATAAGGCAACCTATGGGCAGGAATTTTTCTACGATATGGAGATACCAGATCCATTTGCTACGTCTGGGCAGAAAACATTAAAGGTAAGCAGTGGGGTAGCCCTGTATGAGCCCATGGTGGGTAATGAAGAGAACCCCTGGCGCCAACCTATTGCCCAGAAAGATATATATAAGCTGGTACCCGACCAGGGACACTACAAGGAGACCCCAGTGGGGGAATCCTTTTTCCCATCCGCCCAAGTAGGGTATTCCCAGGTGCGCACACGTACGTTACGTCCAGCGGATAAGCCTGATTTCTATAGCCATGGGGATGGATACACGATAACGGAGTTCTATACGGCCAAAGATTTTCCTACCCAATGGGCGTATACCGATCTGGAAAAAACACCGGATGGAAATAAGTCGATACAGCGTAAGCCTAATGGCGTTGAGTCCACGCATCGGGTTGCGATGAGTCAGGGTTTTTATGTAGAGCTAAATGACATGCATGGCAAAATGCGTGCGCAGACAGAATATAGCAACGCGGGCAAGCAGTTGTCGAAGGTAAGTTACCACTATAAGACAGGCACGGGCCAAAGAGCCGGTCAGCTGGAAAACCTGGTAACTGTTATTGATCCGCTAGGGAATGCGAGTCAGGCGCTGCTTGGTGTAGATGTGGAGGTATATCATGATAAGCGATATAGCCATTCCGAGCTGTTATCGGGCAGCTATCCTGTGAATGCCGGCGCGTTCCCCGTAGTCATTATAGTCGTGGCATGGGGCACTATTTTATCGAGCGGCTCAAAGGTGGTTACCGATGCGGGTTTCTACACCACCACCAAGGTGGTGCGCCGCATGGGCATATTGGAGCGGGTAGAAGCCACGCAGGAGGCCTCGACGGTGGTTACCCGAAACCAGGCCTATGATTCGGAAACAGGTGCCGTGCTGCTTACTTCGGTGCAGAATGAGTTTGACGACGAGATATACTCATTTACCATGCCTGCCCACTGGGCCTACAATGGTATGGGGCAGGCCTATAAGAGCCAGGGGGTAGAGGCCACACTGGCTGGTAGCGTCACAAACGGATTTATAGATAAGGACGATCTGTGGCCGGGCAAAGATGTGCAGCTAAACCAGATTTTTACGGAGGGTGACGAGCTGGGCTTTACGGCAGGGGAGCTGTACCGGCGTGCCTGGGTGGTGGATGTAGTGGCCGCAACTAATTCCATAAAGCTGGTGGATGAGGCGGGACACCCTTTCTTCTTCCCCATAAGTGGGTCTGCCAGATTACAGGTGTTGCGCTCTGGCAGGCGTAATATGGCTGGTGCACCCGTCGCTACATTCTCTACCCTGAATGTAAATCCCCTGCAAGGCGGGCGCCTAAACCTGGATCCGAATCAGGTACTCAATGCTTCGGCAGTAGAGTATACGGATCGATGGCCGGTAGACTGCTGTACAGACTGGAATACACTGCATGGCAAAGTGTACCCGGACGATAGACTGGCTCCGGTGGGCAATCCCTACTACCGGGGCCTGCGTGGTAACTGGCGGCAGGTATATACCCACACTTTTCTGGATCAGCGGGTGTCGTCCAATCAGGATATTCAAAGAGATGGCGTTTTTGTTGATTATCAACCTTTCTGGAAGTATCAGCGGGTCAATCATACCAGCATTGCGCCTACCGGTTCAGAAAAGTGGATTCAAAACTCGGAGGTAACCCGGGTGAATCTGCATGGGGCAGAGATAGAGAACCGGGATGCACTTGGCCGATATTCCAGTGCGGTGTATGGATTTAACAATACGCTGCCGGTGGCGGTAGCTACCAACGCAGCGCACAGGCAGCTGGGGGTGGAGGGTTTTGAGGATGTGTTTCAGGCGGATCGTTATTTTAAGGTTAAGCGGGGTAGTTGCCCCATAAGGCGGCAGCTTAGTCTTCCTCTAAGTATAGCAAATTCTACCCCGCTTTTTGCTCTAGACGATCATGCTGCTCACACAGGCAGGTATTCTTTAGGGGTTGTACAGCATGCCCCCGGCGTGCGTTTCGAGATACCTTATTCTTCACGTGACTATGTGCCCAGAGTCATAGCTGGCACCGAGTCGGACATTCAAAGTAGCTTTTCTGAATGTCCGGATTGTAATGGACAATTTGCGGTTCGACCTGGTGAGAAGTACGTTATAAGTGTTTGGGCTCTTACAACTACGTCGGGTAATTTCGAAGGGAATGTTTTTTTTCCAAATAGTTCGAGATTAATCGTTGATATAAGAGATGCCGGCAATAGTGTAAGAGTACTTGATACTTTTCATCCAACAGGAAACCCTATAGATGGCTGGCAACGAATTGAGGGTGTGGTTGAAATTCCGATGGATTTTTCTGTGAATGATAAAGTTGGGATCACCCTTGGTTGCATTCCAGTAGCTGGAATGAATTCGGGTGGTACGTTTTTTGATGATTTCCGGATTGCTCCGTATGATGCAGAGGTAAAGACTTATGTTTATGATCCGCATACGCTGCGCTTGTTGGCAGAGCTGGATAATCGGAACTACGCCACTTTCTTTGACTACGATGAAGAAGGCATGCTGGTACGGATAAGAAGGGAGACGGAAGAGGGGATCTATACCGTTCAGGAGAGCCGTACAAACCTTTCAAAGAAGTAGCGCATGCAATTCTACCGGAGATACTGCACCGCATTGACAGGGCTACTAATAATTGGCCTGGGTCTTTTCCTTACCTCTTCCTCGTATGCAAAGAGTTATCCCGACCTTACCGCCGGGCTAAAGGGGAGCGAAATTGTACCGGGTGCCAGGCTCGTGATAGCGCGAAACCTGGTGGGACCCCACAACAATGGTGTCCGATCTAATGGTAAACTGAGGCTTTCGGTAGACCATGCTTACACTGCTGGAGAGGTAGCGAGCTACCGGTGTAGTGTGCTGGTTCAGATTTATTCTACAGCAGAAAATGGTGCCGTTAGTAGCAGGCGCGATACGCTTATTATTGCCTATGATGCTAGTGGCGCGGAGGTTGTGGATGAGGATGTAATCTTATCAGCTGGTGCAAAGAAGCTGGAGATATGGGTAGAGGGGGTACTGACCGGTGGGGCACCCTATCCAAACCTGCTGCTGGAGGCCGATATTACGGACATAGAAGCCACTCATTTTTTGAGTTCCGGTCAGCCACAAATGTATTGCCTTAAGTTGAACTATAACCCAGCTGGACGGACGATTACCTTTCTGCTCGACAATGGTGTTACAGACCCGGGCCTACTTAATGCTACCGAGTATTATGAGCTGGAATGGATCTATATCAATGATTTTAGCTATAACCCGGATGGTAGCAGGAGGCCTAAATACGCGATGAATGGATATATACCCTATGATTTTTCAAAAAATGCTACCCGGGTCAGGCTATCGGGCAATGAATATGAGATTCCCTGTTTATATGAGTCGGGCTATGTTGTTGTCAGATACAGAAGGATAGGATTCTGGAGCCCTAATTTCTCTACCGTTTACCCCTGGTCTCTGTCTACGAAGGGTAGTCTGCAAAACCCGTACGACACTCAGGTAATACAACCCGCTGCCTGTAGTGCTCTTCTGAAGATATTTGACACCTGGGCCCACGAGCCCAGCCTGAACTGGAAAGCATCTACCACTTTTGCAGAGGATGCCAAGCATAAATCGGCCATAGAATACTACGACGGAACAATGCGTACCCGGCAGGTGGTAGCGCAGGACAATGACAAGGATATTGCACTGGTATCCGAAACTTACTACGACTATATGGGCCGCCCGGCCCTTAGCATTCTGCCCTCGCCGGCCATGACCACGGGCACCGGAGCGGCTTCCATTAGCTCGGTGGTGCAGTACTACGATGGCTTTACGCGAAATACGGGGGGCAGTACGCTTGGCAAGGATGATTTTGACCTTGATACCCCCGCACCGGAAGGGGAGCCGGTAAGCTGTGCGGTGCAGGCCCAGGGCCTTGGCACCCAGTCGGGTGCCGGGCGGTATTACTCAAGCGCCAATACCCTCACCCCTTTTGAGGATGCGGGGGTACCGAGTTTTCAGAGCTTTGTGCCCGATGCGGAGGGATACCCCTACCGCCAAGTAGAGTATATGCCAGACAATACAGGGCGGATAAAGCGGCAGAGTGGGGTAGGGAAGGCTCATCGGCTTGGGAGTAATCATGAAGTTAGCTACATGTATGGGCCTGCTCCGGCCTTTGAGCTTGAGCGTCTTTTTGGCGATCAGGTTGGTAATGCTGAACATTATTTCAAGACCGTAACTTTTGACCCCAACGGAGTAGCCTCGGTGGCCTATGAAAATATGCGTGGGCAAACCATCGCCACTGGCCTAACCGGAGATGCTCCCGGGAATCTGGACCCCGTTTATAACCAAAACGCCATACCGGAGCCTAGCCGGAATGTGTTAACACAAAATGAAGTACGAAATAATGAGTATATAGAATCGGCCTATACCCTGCTGGTGGTGTCGGAGCAGGAGAGCTACGATTTTGCCTATGAGCTGGACTTCGAGGAAATCGTAGATAAATACAACCTGGGCCCTGATCCCACCTGTGCCAGCTGCGACTTCTGTCCCTCCTGTGTTTTCTCGCGTATCGAGCTATCCATTGTAGACGACTGCGGCACCAATTACCTGTGCACGTCGGGCCAGAGCTGCCCTGCGCCCTATGTGGTTACGCCACAGGATGACAATGGCGAAGCCCTGGGCACCCCCAATACAAGTTGTAGCCTGGGGGGTACTGCCTGCACGGGCTGTACGGGCTGCTATACGCAGGGCAGAGCGCTACACCTGTCTTTCCCCGGTATCGTCCTTCCTCGGGGTAGTTATTCGGTAGAAAAGCGCCTCTATCTGGACCTGAACGTAATTGAGCAATATAGCCTGGATCTGATCAATAGCCCGGGTTGCCTGAATCCGCCTGCACCCACCGCCTGCCCGCTACCCGACGCTTGTGCCTGCTGTGAAGGATTAGAACCGCGCGTGGTAGACCAAAGTCCGGCGGAAGCAGTGTTCTTCACCCTGCTAGGAGATGTGTCGCCCACCGGGCAGTTCGGCGAGCTTCCTGTACTTAACCCTTCTCAAGAAGACTTGGCTGCCAGCAGGCTGTCAATTTTCACACCCAATGCGAATATCCAGGGACCAAATGAACTGGGTAATGTACCAGTCGAGCTGCTAAACCCAAGCTATTCGAATATTCCCAGATACTGGGCAAATGTGCTTACGGCCGACGGGTGCGTGCCAACTGCCAACGGCCTTCTGAGAGATGAGTTTGATGCGACCGGCAAGGCACGCTACATGATTATACCGGATGAGGTAAAAGCCGAGTTTATAGAGCTCAATGACCTAAACCCAGCGTTGGTAACCTGCGATGCCAGCTTTATCAATCTTGTGCGGCATCAGTTTTACACTACTTACCTTACAGCTGCCGGCCGGCCCCCTGGCGACCATGCTTCCTGGGGCAGTGTGGCCGACACACTTACCTCTGATCAGATTCGGAATAACTGGCAGTACGCCTTTGCCTACCTCTTTGTGTACCAGCACCCCGAGTATAACCACTACCGCTGGATGAAAACCGTGGACGCTGCCCTCGCCTACGATGAACGAATGCAGCAAACCGATAGCTATGCCGAGGCCCTTAGCCAGGGGTTTCTGAACCCGCTTGGCCTGAGTAGTGCGCCCGCTGGCACCAGCCCGGGTGCCGGTACGCCTGCCACCGACCCCATCATAAGCCCGGCACTGGAGGCGGTATGTGGGATGAAGGCAACACTGGAAGACAGGTTCACCGACTACGTGCCTGCCCTAGGTCTCGACATTTGGGAGTTTGCGCTGGCCATTCACAGAAGATGCGCTGCAATGAACAGCCAGGCGGAAATGAACCACTGCCTGAGCAGCGGCCCGGGCTTTGGTGACCAGGCGACTACTACTGCTGAAGAGCGAGACATGCTCTGGCAGCAGTTCAGAGGCATTTACCTCTCCATAAAGCGGGATGCGATGGAGCGCTGCAAGCAAAATGGACAATTTGCCCGCCTCGCCCTGGGCACCGATGGAGCCCTGACCGAAGAAGCCCTCTACGGATCGGTGGCCAACCCCCTGGGCGGACGCAGACTTCGCCGAATACTGAAGCATGAGACCTCAAACTTGTATCAGCAACTACAAGAGGAAAACGCCGAGGATGAAGCCGGAAACATTGCCGACGGCGGACTATGCAACGCCGGCTGCGAGGCCGGAGCCGAAAGCTGGCTAATAGACTATGCCGACTGCCTGCAGCCCGTGTACGACCTGGAAGACGAAGCACGGGAGCAGAACATCCTGGCACAGATAAAGCAGGCATGGGTAAGCATCTGCAAGACCGGATGCACCGGAACCCGCTTCTACGGCTACCGAAAAGACCCCGCACAAGACCGAGACTTCGCCACCGTACTAGCCAGCATGCTGGCCGCCAACGGGCTGGCACACAGCCCCGTAAAGTGCGCACTATACCTCTCAAACACACCCGCATACCCAGGCTACAGCTACCCCGCGCCCGGCGCAGAACTAAAGCCAGCAGACCAATGCGCCTGCGACCTCCTCAACCAGGCACTGGCTGACTGGAACGCCAAAACCCCCGAACAGCAGCAAAACTACCCCGGCACCGACAAAGACTACATCCGCTCCTACATTCACCGCCTAAAGCCCGGAAGCTACACACTGCCTCTCGACCTCATCGAGCAGCTGTACTGCCAGTGCCAGGGCCGCAGCACCTGCGCCGACGCCAGCAAGCCACCCCTGCTAGTACCCGCACAGATAGCCTGCGACGAATGCCGAGGCCTACAGGAAATAACCACCGCAAGGGAAGCCTACAACACCTACGCAGCCTCCATCGGCCTATCCACCTTTACCACCACCGCCACCGAGCCCTACTACACCCTGGCCAACCCCAGCCAGGTACTCTGGTTCGAACCCATCTTTGCCAACTACATGAACGTGCGCCTCGGCAGCGCCTTCAGCTTCGGCCAGTACATGCGCTACCTCGGCTCCAGCCCAGGCCCCCAGGATAAACTGTGCCCCGAGCCCTTCACCCTCCCCGAAGATACCTGCCCGTGCGAGGCCGACGAACGAACCCGACGCACCAACGACAGCCTCGCCCTCATTGCCTACTACGACCGAGTACGCCGAGAGTTCAAGTACAACTTCGCACAGCGGTGCCTCAATAACGTACGCCAGGCCGAAGCCTTTACCGCCACCCGCACCCCAGGCACCAGCCCCGCACCACCCATCTACCAGGTAACCCTATACTACTACGACCAGGCCGGAAACCTCGTAAAAACCCTGCCACCCGAGGCCATACGCACCGACCTACCCCTGCACACACCCCCCGGCACCACCCAGCCCCAGTACCACAAAAACCACGCCCTCGCCACCACCTATACCTACAACAGCCTGAACCAGATAACCAGCCAAACCACACCCGACGGAGGCACCGTACGCTACTGGTACGACCGCCTGGGCCGCATACTCATGAGCCAGGACGCAGACCAGCGCCTGGAGAGCGACACCAGCCACACACACACACAGGTAGTAAGCTACAGCCTCTACGACCACCTGAACCGAGTAACCGAGGCCGGAGAGCTGCGCATACCCACCTCCCTGCCCACACCCACACCCACCACCACGGCACAGCTAGCCAGCCTACGCAGCCTGATAGCCAACCCAAGCCCACAGCAAGACCCCTACCTGCACTACAGCGGCACCACCCTGCCCACCTACAGCCCCATCCTCGCCCAGCTAACCAGCCGCGTAGAGATAACCCGCCTCTGGTACGACACACCCCACCCACACACACCCACCCTCGGCATCAGCCCCACACACACCCGAAACCGCGTAGCCGCCACCACCTAC
>JAJTIE010000023.1 GCA_021300195.1 Bacteroidota bacterium
CTGCTGATTGTAGAGGGGATACACCTGGAGGTACCCAAGGGCTATATCTACTTTGCCATGGCCTTCAGCCTCTTTGTAGAGGTGCTGAACCTGAACGTGCGCCGCCGGAACCAATACCGGGATGGGCAGCTCGCGGCTAGCCCCCCCTTGCCCCGCTGAGAGAGGGCGGGGAGCATCCCTAACGGATGGAAGGTCGGCTTGGTTGGCCAGGCTGAACACCCTGTGTCCGGGAGAAGGTGACAGACACAAAGACTGGCTGTACAGGCTAGCTAAATGCAGAACGGGTAGTGTGCCCTGTCAGGGGTGGCTCTGTGGAAGACAGTTAGAAGTTGGGCTGATGCTGGCGCTTGCTGTAGAACTGATTGAGGATATCTACTACCTCGGCAGCTGTGTCGGCCACCACCATCAGGTCCAGGTCTTCGGGGCTTACAAACTTGCGGGCCAGCAGCGTGTTCTGGATCCACTCCAGCAGGCCCTTCCAGTAGCTGCTATCCATCAGTACAATGGGAAAGCGGTCTATCTTGTAGGTCTGGATAAGGGTAAGGGCCTCAAACAGCTCATCCATGGTGCCGAAGCCGCCGGGCATTACCACAAAGCCCTGTGCGTACTTTACAAACATGACCTTGCGGACGAAGAAGTAGTCGAACTCGATCAGCAGGTCTTTGTCAATATACGGGTTGTACTCCTGCTCAAAGGGCAGCTCGATATTGAGGCCCACCGAATGGGCATTTCCTGCCTGGGCCCCCTTGTTGCCCGCCTCCATCACCCCTGGCCCACCGCCGGTAATAATGCCGTAGCCGTTGTCGGCCAGGGCCTTGGCCACCTCTACGGTCAGCAGGTATTCGGGGCTGTCGGGCTTACTGCGGGCAGAGCCGAAGATGGAGACGCAGGGGCCAATCTTGCTCAGCTTTTCGAAACCCTCTACAAACTCGGCAATGATCTTGAATATCTGCCAGGTATCTACCACGCGGCGGTCTTTCCAGTCTCGGGTTTTGCTGGCAAAGGTATTGGGAAGGTATCCGTCTCTCGACTTATTCATACACGTTGGGCGGGTTTCTTAAGTGACCCCTAAGGTACGCAGGCGGTGGCCCAAAGGATGCAGTAGGGTGTATAAATCACACAACATTCTCATCCTGCTCCGGGTAGCCCACCGCTAGCACTACGGCAGCGGGTGGCTAGGCCAGCTGCGCGGCACTGCGTTCTACAAAGTCGGTCAGGCGGTGGCCCGTCAGCAGGCCCTGGCTCAGCAGGGCCAGGTCATAGCTCTGCTGCACCAGGGCGGTACGCGCTTCGCCCTCAGGCATCAGCAGTACCTTCTTGGCCAGCGGGTGGGTTTCGTTTATCACCAGCGTATAGCTCTCACCCAGGTCCATCCCCATATTGCCCATGCGGTTCATGTCCATCATGCGGCGCAGATACTCCGGGCGGGTAATGCGCACCGGCAGTTCCGCTTCGCTCAGCGGGGCCACCTGCACCTGCGCATTGGGGTGTGCCAGCACCCGCTTATATAGGTCCACCAGGGTTTCCCGTTCCTGTTCGTTCAGCAGGCTGGCCTTTTCCAGGCCCTTGTCTATCAGCTTATCCAGCGTGTCGCTGTCTACACGCTTAAACTGTACCTTTTCCAGCTGGTGGTCCAGGTAGCCGATCAGGTGCATATCCAGCAGGCCATCCAGTAGCAGCACGTCGTAGCCGTGCTTTTGGGCTGCTGCTACGTAGCCATGCTGCTCCTCCGCATCGGTGGCGTACAGGTACATCACCTGCTCATCCTTATCTGTCTGCAGGGGGGCCACTTTGTCCTTATACTCTGCCAGGGTATAGAATTCTTTGGCCGTATTGTACAGCAGGCAGGCATCCTTCACGCGCTCGTAGAAGGTGTTGTCTCGTATCATGCCATACTTCACAAATACACCTATGCTTTCCCATTTTTCTTCGTACGCCTTTCGGTCATCTTTGAATAGCTCGCTTAGCTTATCGGCCACTTTTTTGCTGATGTGGCTACTGATCTTGCGTACGGCAGCATCCGTCTGCAGGTAGCTGCGGCTTACGTTCAGCGGGATGTCCGGGCTATCTATCACCCCCTGTAGCAGGCTCAGGTAGTCGGGCACAATGTCCTCCACATTGTCGGTAATAAACACCTGATTGCTATAGAGCTGAATGCGGTTTTTCTGCATCTCTACATTAGGCCGGATGCGCGGAAAATACAGGATGCCATTGAGCGTAAAGGGGTAGTCTACATTCAGATGAATCCAGAAGAGGGGAGCCTCCTGAAAGGGGTAAAGTTTCTGGTAAAAGTCCTTGTAGTCTTGCTCTGTTAGTTCGCCGGGCTTTTTGGTCCAGGCAGGCTCGCTGTCATTGATTACCTGATCCTGGAACCGGATGGGGATAGGCAGGAAACGGCAGTATTTTTTCAGCACTTCCTCTATCCGATAGGCCTTCAGGTACTCGGCGCCTTCCTCGTTGATGTGCAGGATTACATCTGTGCCCCGGCGCTCGCGGCTATCCGCCTGCATGCTGAAGGACGTGCTGCCCTCGCACACCCAGCGCTGGGCGGGTGCATCCTGGTAGCTGCGGGTGAGGATCTCCACCTTTCCGGCTACCATAAAGGCCGAGTAGAAGCCTAGGCCGAAATGGCCAATGATCTGGCTAGCAGTGTCTTTGTACTTCTCCAGGAACACCTCGGCACTGGAAAAGGCAATCTGGTTGATGTACTCTTCCACCTCGGCGGCAGTCATGCCCAGGCCATAGTCGCGTATAGTCAGGGTTTTGGCCTCCTCGTCCAGCAGCACCTCTATGGTCAGGTCTCCCAGCTCGCCATCATATTCGCCCTTGCTGGCCAGCGCCTTCAGCTTCTGGGTGGCATCCTGCGCGTTGCTGATCAGCTCGCGCAGAAATACCTCCTGGTTGCTGTACAGAAACTTCTTGATGATGGGAAAAATGTTCTCGGTGTGGATGGATAGGTTTCCGGTTTTCATCTGGTAGGATCGATTGTTGAATAAGACAAGGCCACTAGATGGCTCTTTTGATGTGTGCATGCCTAGCAAAAACGGGGCCACCCTGGCACAAACTGCCATATTTACACAGCGCTGGCAGTATGGGTGGGGGGAGCCGGGCAAGTTTGTCAGATTTTGAATTTATGCCAGAGGCAGTGGGTTATGGGTGGCATGAATCGCGAAAAGTATTTGCCCCTCCAGGTGTCTTTGCTCACCCTGCTTGCGCTGGTTGCCGCAGGCTTCCTGCTGCTGCAGGCCCCCAGGTGGAAGATAGACGAGCCTGCCGTGCGCATCAGCCTGCAGGGCCCCGATGTGGAGGCGGGTGTGGTACGGGGCCTGAGTGGCGCCATCCATTTCTCGCCCAACCTGCTCGATAAATCCTGCTTCGAGGTAGAGGTGGATCTGAAGACCCTGGACCTGGGCGACCCGGAGCTGACCGGCAATGCCAGCTCTGCAGACTGGCTGGATGTAGCGCAGTATCCCAGCGCGCGCTTCGCATGCAGGCAGGTGCTGAAGGCCGAAGATGGCTATGTGGCCCAGGGAGACCTGAGCCTGCATGGCCAGAGCCGACCGGTGGAGATTCCTTTTGTATTCCACGCACAGGGTAGCAAGCAGGGCGTGTTTGAGGGCGACCTGGTAGTGGCGCGGAGGGACTTTGCGATGAATATGCCGGGCAACACAGCCGATACCCTGCGCGTACACCTGGCGGTGCCCGTGTATCAGTAGCGCCATGCATACGCCCCCTCTACCAGGCAGCAAACCCGATCCGGAAGTGCCTATCGTGCTATTCGACGGGGTATGCACGCTGTGCAACCGTTCAGTACGCTACATCCTGCGGCACGACCGCCGGGGCCGGATACGTGTGGGCAGCCTGCAGGCCCACACGCAGCTGCTACAGGCGGCGGGCTCGGCGGGGCCAGATATGAGCTCCATCCTGCTGCTATACCGGGGGCGGGTATACAGGCAGAGCAGTGCCGTGCTGCGCATTGGGCGCATAATGGGTGGATGGCACCGGCCCGTGGCCTGGCTAGGCTACCTGCTGCCCCGCCTGCTGCGCGACAGCCTGTACCGCTGGGTAGCCAGCCACCGCTATCGGTGGTTTGGGCAGGAGGCCAGCTGCCCACTGCCCGATGCAGACACCCGATCTCGTTTTCTGTAAGCCCCCACAACAAGCCCGTACCCGTTCGGGCGGGCCCGGACGCAACCAGTAGACCGGACGCACGCGAACTGCACAAAGCAGGCAGACCCCCCCCCCCGCGCGTGTAGCAGCAGCAAAGTGCGCTAAAAGCGCACAGCCGGATGACGAATTTCGCCCCCCGCGTGGCTAATAACCGCCAGGATGATCCACAACACAGACTGTAGCAGGACCGAGGGGATAAAGAGCTTCCGGCTGTGGGGGAATGGCCGCCAGTGGCCATAGGCAGCAAGCGCCGTAACCAGCAGGCCCACTAGCATGGCCGGCATAAAGCTTTCGCTCAGCTCCTCGTGCAGGCTTACCAGCCTGCCCACATCGGCCAGCTGGCGGCTTTCGGCCAGGTGCTCGCGCGCCAGCTCGCCCGTCTTGTGCGCCAGTAGCACAAAACCATAGCCCAGCAGGCTGAGGAGGTAGTGCAGCCGCAGGCCAAAGGCGTGCCGCCGAAAGAAAGCCCAGGTACCCAGCAGGATAGAGGTGAGGATAAGGTAGGTGGGCACGTGGTTGACCAGTAGGTGGAGGTATACGCCATTCATAGGGTATCGATATCTAGTTGGTGTGATAAGCCCGGAGCAGATCCCGGCTCGCTTGCGGCTGCTATGCGGTACCCGCTGGCCTGCGGGGGCCGCGTTTTTTTCGCTTATCCTTGCTGCCCCTGCTCTTTCGGGCCTGGCGCTGCATGCGCTCGTGCAGGTCGCTCTGGCCCACCACATCTACAAAGTCGGTCATCTTCTTGCTTTCACGGGCGGCCACTTCTTCCTCTGGCAGCAGGCTGGGGGGTTTTATCCCTTTTTTATTCAGCTGTATCAGCTCTTGCACCCGGTCAGCGTTCAGCATGGTCCAGTTGCTATCTCCGCCGTAGCTGAACCACATTTGGCGACGGAAGATGTCCGTCTTCTGCAGGTAGGCCTTACCGAGCTCGGTTTGTATCTCCCGCACTTTGGGTATGTCGGTCAGGGCATCCATATAGGCCTCCAGCTCATAGTTCAGGCAGCACTTCAGGCGCCCACACAGGCCGGTTATCTTGGTTGGGTTCAGGCTCAGGTTCTGGTAGCGGGCAGCACCGGTGCCTACACTTTTGAAGTCGGTAAGCCAGCTGCTGCAGCACAGCTCGCGCCCACAGGCACCTATGCCGCCTACCAGGGCTGCCTCTTGTCTGGATCCGATCTGCTTCATCTCCACCCGCACCTTAAACTCGTTGGCCAGCCTGCGGATCAGCTCGCGGAAGTCTACCCGGCTCTCGGAGGTGTAGTAGAAAATAGCCTTTCCGCCGTCGGCCTGAAACTCCACGTCGCTCATCTTCATATCCAGGCCCAGCTCGCCCACCAGCTGGCGGGTGCGGAACAGGCACTCGGCTTCTTGGTCGCGCAGGGCCTGCAGCCGCTGCCTGTCCGCCTCGCTGGCCATGCGCACCATGGTGCCTACGTGCTTGGCATTCACCTTTTTCTTTTTCATCTGTAGCAGCACCAGCTCGCCGCCCATGGTTATCTCGCCCACATCCCAGCCTCGGTCGCTCTCCACCACCACCAGGTCTCCGGTTACTACATCCAGGCCCTTTTCGTTGCGATAGAAGCCCTTTCGGGTTGTCTTGAAGCGGATTTCGTAGATATTCCGATGCTCGGGGGTATCGGGCGGCAGCATGTTGCCCAACCAGTCATATACATTCAGCTTGCTGCTGCACGCGGTGCTACAGCCGCCGTCTTTGCCACATCCCATGTTCTTTTCTATTCGGTTACGCGCTTGGCCTACAGAGGGCCGGGTGTATGCAGCTGCACACCACCCGCCATGGCCCCTGCGCCGAAGCTACGCAAAGCTACTAATTTCGGTCAATCCATTCACCCCGGAATACACACAGGGCGGGGCCGCCCAGCCAGATGCCCGATGTGCGAAACTCGACCGTGAGCAGCCCACCCGCTGTGTGCAGCTGCACGCTGGGGCCGGCATAGCCCCGCAGCTGGCGGTATACACAGGCTACGGCCGTAGCGCCGGTTCCGCAGCTGTAGGTCTCGTCCTCTACACCACGCTCGTAGGTGCGGATGCGCAGCTGTCCGGGTGCCAGCTCCTCGGCAAAGTTTACATTGGTGCCCACTGCACGGAAACGATCGGAATAACGCACAGCCCTGCCCTCGGTGTACACATCCAGGGCCTGTACCCCCTGGCACCACCGCACGTAGTGCGGGCTACCGGTATCCAGGTAGTAGGCCTCGGGGCCCAGGGCCTCTATCTGGCTTACGGCACCCATCTTTAGCCAGATCTGGTCTTGCTCCATGCTGGCCTCGTGCAGGCCGTCTATGGCCACAAAGTGGGCCTGCTGCTGCACCAGCCCCAGGTGCTGGGCAAAGCGCACTACCGCACGCCCACCATTGCCACACATGCTGCCGGGCCTGCCGTCGGCATTGTAGTAGTGCATGGCAAAGTCTGTGTCGGCATCGGAGCCCAGCAGGATCACCCCGTCTGCCCCCACCCCAAAGCGGCGGTGGCACAGCTGCTCGAAGAATACATAGTCATCCGGATCCACCTGCCCGCTGCGATTATCAATCAGCACAAAGTCATTACCCGTGGCCTGATACTTGTAGAATGTGAGCCCCATGCACAAAGTTACCCAAGAGTATGGTATCTTTAGCACCATGTCGAGATCAGACAAGCCCGAGCTACGACTAGACTGGCTAACGGTGGCCCTTTTCGGGGTATTTGTGCTGTTTGGCTGGTTTAACATCTACGCCGCCAGTGGGGCCTCGGGTGCCGGGTTTTGGACAGACCTGATGGACATCGGCCAGCCACAGGGCAAGCAGTTTATATTCATCCTCATCTCGGCCGTGCTGTGTTTTGTTACGCTCACGCTGGATATAAAACTGGTGGAGTGGGCGGCCTATGGGGTATATGGGGTTTCCATCTTCCTGTGCATACTCGTGCTGTTTGTGGGCAAGGAGATCAACGGAGCCAAGGCCTGGTTCAGCTTCGGTGGCTTTGGCGTTCAGCCCTCCGAGTTTGCCAAAGTGGGCACGGTGCTGGCGGTAGCCAGGTACATGAGCCGCCACGGCTTCAGCCTGGGTAGCCTGAAGGACAAGCTCTACCTGCTGGGCATCATTGGGCTGCCCATGGCCCTCATCATCCTGCAAAAAGACACGGGCACAGCCCTGGTGTTTTCGGCCTTTATCTTCATGCTACTGCGCGAGGGGCTTTCGCTGGCCTTT
Source organism: Bacteroidota bacterium (assembly GCA_021300195.1). Taxonomy (NCBI): domain Bacteria; kingdom Pseudomonadati; phylum Bacteroidota; species Bacteroidota bacterium. Next base: position 7,377 of record JAJTIE010000023.1, read on the forward strand.
TTTGGCCTACTCATTGCCCTGCTGGCAGTGGCCCTGCTCTCTATGGCAGGCGTAGGCACGCTCTATCTGGCAGGTTTCATGATTTTCCTGCTACTGCTGTACTACTTCCGGCGGCCCATTGGCAAGTTTGTGAGCAATCTGGGTTTCTACCTCGACTTTCGGGGGCGCAGCTCCCTGGTGCCGGCCGTGGTGGTGGCCGGCCTGATCGTGTGGTCGCTGAGCATAAACCTGGTGATCGGGCAGCTGAAGCCCCACCAGCAAGACCGGATCAAGGCGCTCTTCAACCCCGACTTTGACCCCATGCGCACCAACTGGAACACCCACCAGAGCAAAATAGCCATAGGCAGCGGGGGCCTGTGGGGCAAGGGCTTCATGAATGGTACCCAAACCAAATATGACTACGTGCCCCAGCAGCATACCGACTTTATCTTTTGCACCGTGGGCGAGGAGTTTGGCTGGCTGGGCAGCTCGCTGGTTATCGTGCTGTTCTTCGTTTTGCTGTGGCAGCTCACCTACCTTTCGGAGAATACCAAGACGCGCTTTGGCCGTGTGCTGGGCTATTCGGTTACCGCCATTTTCTTCTTTCATATCCTGGTAAACATTGCCATGACCATTGGCCTGGCACCTGTTATCGGCATCCCCCTACCCTTTTTTAGCTATGGGGGCAGTAGCCTGATGACCTTCTCGGTGCTGATCTTCCTGGTGCTGAACAGTCATGCCAACCGCGTGCACATCCTGTCTCAGGAGCGTGCATAAAGTGGGAATCCGGGGCGGGTAGGCAGCTACTTATCTGCTAACTTTGCTGCATGCTATTGCTACGCAACGTTGTACTGGTACACCCGGGCCACCCATCGGATAGCAGGCCGATAGACCTGCTGCTACAGGATGGCCGGCTGCACCGGCTGGAACCGGGTGGCAGCATGCCCACCCAAGGCCACACCGTAGCCGAGGCCGAGGACCTGCATGTAAGCCTGAGCTGGATAGACACCCTGGCAAGCCTGAACATACCCGGGCACGAACTGCGAGATAGCCTGGAGCACCTGAGCGCCAGTGCCCTACAGGGGGGATTTTCGCACGTGGTAGTAAGCCCAAACAGCCACCCGCCCATAGACCATGCCGAGGCTGTGCTGGCCCTGCTGGCGCGGGCGGCTACGCTGCCCACCACCCTGCTGCCCATGGGCGCTGCCAGCGAGGGTACACAGGGCAAGGAAATGGCCGAGCTGGCCAGCATGCAGCAGGCCGGGGCCTGCCTCATCTCCGATGGCTGGCAACCCCTGCAGGCCGCCGGCCTGCAGTACCGGATACTGCGCTACCTGGCCCCCCTGCAGCTACCCATGCACCAGCTGCCTATGCTGGAGAGCCTGGAGGCAGGTGGCGTAGCCAATGAAAGCCCGGCCATAACCCGCCTGGGCCTGAAGGCCAGCCCCATACTGGCCGAAACCCTGGCTGTGCAGCAGCTGCTAGAGCTGCTGCGCCACACAGAGGCCGAGCTATACCTGTGCCCCATCACAGCTGCCGATAGTGTGGCACGCATCCGCCAGGCAAAGGCCGATGGCCTGCGGGTAACGGCTGGCACGCTGCCAGCCTACCTGTACTTTACGGATGAACAACTGGGCGACTTTGACACACGCTACAAGCTGCGCCCACCCCTGCGCAGCGAGCAAGACCGACTGGCCCTGCTAGAGGCCGTAGCCGACGGAACCCTAGACATACTGGCCAGTGGGCACAGCCCGGCTACGATAGATGAAAAGCGGCTGGAGTTTGACTTTGCCGCCTATGGCATGCCGATGCTGGAAACCTGCTACGCCTGTGCAAGCACAGCGCTGGAGGGCTATGCAGAGGTGGAAACCCTGGTACGGATACTGGGCCTGCAGCCGCGCAAGCTGCTGCGTATGCCCATCCCCGCCTTTGAGCCGGGAGCCGAGCTAAGCCTCACCCTCTTCCAGCCCAGGCTGCGCTGGACAGCAACAGAAAAGCACCTGAAAACCCTGTATAACAGCAACCCCACCACCGGCCACACTCTTAAGGGGAAGGCCTATGGCGTGTACCACAAGGGTGTATTGCACAAAGCCCACTAGCCAGCAGCCCCCGCCTTAGGCATCGGCTGCGGAACGGGGCCGGGCGCGCAGTATATTCCGCAGGGCCCAGAGTGGCAAGAATTTTACGCGCATGCCCTTATCTCGCTCCGGATTCTCGGTTAGCCTAAACACATAGACTGTTTTGCCATAGTATTTGGGGGTGTGGTAGTAGTCTGCAGCCGCCAGCTCCTCCTCCTTGGGCAGCAGTACGGCCAGGTCGTAGCGCAATTGGTCATTCAGCCGATAATGGCCACGGGCCGTGAAGTTGAGCTTATTGCTGATGAATTCGACCGACGGCATAAAGAGGGTAGAATCTGCCAGAAACACATTGTCCAGCCTTAGGCTGAAGTAGGTAGGTGTAGCCAGGTCCTGCTGATTCAGCAGCGGGTTGGGCTTCAAAAACTGGCCCAGATTTCGGATAGAACCCTCGTCCAGCCGAATGGAAAAGTTGGCCAGCTTCGGCAAGGATACACGGCTGCTTCTGGGCTGTAGGTGCAAGTGCAGGTCTCCGGCCAGGCTTAGCCGGCCCTGGATGCCCAGCGAGTCGAGCTGCTGCTTGCCGAGCGCGTCGAAAGAGGCAAAAACCTGGTGTAGGTCTACCTGATCCAGCTCCAGGTGGGTGTAGATAACCGGTTGTTGAGGGTCGGTCTGATCCATCTGGCCCCGTGCAGCCAGCAGCCCACCACAGGTGCGTAGCCGGGCCTGCCGTACCTGTAGCAGGTGGCCCTGTAGCACTACATCCATTTCCATATCCCGCATCTGCAAGCGCTGGTAGTAGGCGTAGCCCAGTGAGAAATGGGCTACAATCTCCGACTGGCTGGGGAGGTCGATCTGCTTGAGTTTGGCGGTATCCCCGCGCGGTCTATCCAGCAGGGCAAAGGTCTCCAGGTTCAGGCTATCGCTCTCAAAGGAGAATTTGGCAGCCAGCCCAGGCTGATCGGTATACAGGAAGCCCAGGATGTCGTATACCGTTCCGCGCACACGAAAGGAATTCCCGTTCATGCGGCCCGACATCTGGCGGATCTCTACCCCCTTTCCGTCGTAGTACATCTCGGCATTCAGCTGGCGGAAAGGCAGCCCCGCTGGGGCCAGGTCGAAGGAAACATTCTGCATCCGAAAGTCGCCCCGCTGAGGCATCTTCACCAGCTTCTTGGGGTCGGATATATCCGATAGCTTACCCGCCAGCTCTACCCAAAAGGCCAGGGTGCCCTGTGGCTGTGCCACGGTGGGTAGGCTAAAGTAGTTCAGCAGTACATCTGCGCCTATCTCGGTACGCAGGCGCATGCGTACCTGCCCGGTGGCGGGGTCATCCAGGCGCAGGCTAGCCCAGAAGGGAAACTGGTTGGCCACCCCATACAGGGTATCTATCCGGATGGGGGTATGGCGCGGATCCTTCAGATGCTGCTCTGTGAATAGGGCACTCAGGGTAACGTCTCGGATAAAAATCCGCTGAACAGGCTGGAAAAAGTAGCCATTTTCCAGCGCCAGGTGCAGCTGGATGCGGGGTTGGGCAGACCGGGTGGCGTAGCCATTCAGCCGCAGGTTTCCCCCCACCTGCACGGCACTGGTGGGTACAGGCCGCCTGGCGGGCCACAGGCCCAGGTCCTGCAGCACCAGGGGCAGGTCCTCGCTGTTCAGGTCAAGGGCCAGCTGAAAGGTATTCTGAGCCCGCTGCTGGCTGTTCAGGCTACCAAATAGCAGTGCCCGGCCCTTCTTTCCGCCTATTTCAAAGGCCTGCATACTCAGCACCTTATCCCGCAGAGAAAGGGTGCCGCGTACACCCTGATATGCATACTGGTTTAGGTATATCACACGGGCATCCAGGTGCAGGCTAGCCGCCAGCCAGCCCGGCAGCTCCATGCCCAGGGCAGAGGGGTGGAACGGCTGGGTAGCCGCCAGCCCACGCTGCCGGCCTAGCTGGGCCGTATGGCTTAGCAGCGCAGGGATATACAGCGTATCCAGCTGCAGGTTTGCATCCAGCTTCAGCACCCGCTCCTCGCCGTAGGCATAGCTCAGGAAATCGTGTAGCGTAGCAGCCAGCCGCAGGGGCTGTCCGTTTAGCTGGGCAGTGAGGCTGGGCGTGTGCAGCGCACGGCCACGCAGGGCCAGCCGACCATAGGCATGGCGCAGTTCCAGGGGCTGGTGCCTCAGGCTTAGTGCCACATCCTCCAGGCTGATCCCGCCCCGATAGTGTACAGCGTGCAGCTCATCGGGCCTGCCAACGTGGTGGAGCGGCCCAGCCAGGTCCAGGTCTATCCGCAGCAGGCCACTTCCCTGCATCACAGTGTCTTGGCCCAGAAAGGAAAGAACCTTCCCGAACTCAAGGGTGGCCGTGGCCCTGCCCTCCAGAAAGGGGTCGAGCAGACTGCTGAGCCGAAGCTGCGCAAAAATAGGTCTCCCGGCAAAATTGGCCCACAGGCTGTCTATGCTTAGCTCTGCGGTTTCCAGGCTGTTTCGCTTGCCATTGGTAAGATGCCCACTTAGCTGTAGGTGCTGTACCGAGTTACCACTCTGTCTGTGTTTCACCTCCGTCTCCTTTGCGCGGAAAGCTAGCTCTATGTGCGGGTTGGTGGTTTCATCGTCCACGCCCACAATAGTGCCCGACAGACTAAGTTGGCCCGATAGCTTGTAGTTGGCCAGCAGGCGGCGCGTCTGCTGGGGTATGAAGCTGAGCAGGGTTTGCACCTTCCCGTAGTTGGTGCCAAAGTGCAGGTCATAGTACCGATCGCGTCCACTCATTAGCAGCTTGCCAGCCAGGCTCAGCCTCGATTCGTCCAGGGTCAACTCCATGTTGCGGAAATCAATCATCTTACTGGGCTTATCCAGCACCAGGCTGGTCTGTAGCGAAAAAGGCTGATCCTCCATTATCCGGAAGCCACCCATATCCAGGTAACGGCTACGCCCCGCTGCACGGCCCCTAAAAAGTACCTGAGACCGGTAGTTGCGCATCTCCAGCTCTGCGCTATCCAGCCAAAACGCATAGCGCCGCCTGGTGGGCCAAGAGAGATAGTCCAGCCGGGTATCCTCCAGTACCATGCGGTGTATGCGCACTTCATCTGGCCGCTTCCGGTCGGGGTCGTAGGGCTTAAAAAGCTGAAAATTCTTGCGATAGCTGCGATCCAGCAGCATGTATACCCGGTTTCCCCGTAGGCGAATAAGCTCTACTGTCTTCTGCTTCTTGTTGAAATACAGCTCTGCCAGGTCCAGGGTTAGGGTAGCCTCTTGGGTGGTCATCAGCGGATGCTTGCCCAGGGTAGGCTCTACCTCCACCTGCTGCATATGTAGGGTAGCAAGGGGGAAGTCAGTAAAGTCAACGGAGAGGCTGCCAATGTGCACCGGTGTTTGCATCAGCTTGGTTATCTGCCCCTCTACAATGGTCTTACCAAAAAGCCAAAAGGTAAACAGGGTGCCCAGCAGCAGACCCAGCAGTAGCAGGCCCAGCACAGACAGCAGGCGCCCCAGCTGCCTGGCTAGGCCATACAGGGCAGTTCGGGCACTCGTGCGTCGTCCATGCATAAGGCTAGGGGCGGGGCATATTGGCTAAAATAGGAAAAAAAGCGGGGCAGCTTGTTCGATAAGCTGCCCCGCCCAGGCCCTAGAGCCACCATACACCACGGCCAATATGGTAGTGGCCTAATGCTTATTATTTGTACTCCTCTATTTTGATGGTATAGGGCACCTTGGAGCTGATGTCCAGGTAATACTCGCCCTGGCCACCCTCAAAATCCACAAAGTCTGCACCGGATCCGATCTGGTTGGCTATGATCTCGGAGTCTTCGCGGTCGTGCCGGTTTTTCATGATGATAATAAACTCCTCTTCACTGCCACCCTTCACATCCCACTCTACTTTCCAGGTTTCGCCGGTTACCTTGAAGGTGCTGGTTTTTTTGCTCTGCTTGCCGTTGAAATTGGCCACTGGCTTCCATCGGGGCTTTACTGCCCGCTGGATGTCCAGGTTGTTTTCTTCCTTTTTATCGCCAGCTACAATGCTGCCCTCCAGGCCGTCATCCAGGGCACCATCTACCTGGTCTACAGAACAGGCGGTAGTGGCCAGGGCACCAAGGGCGAGAATGAGATATACAAAATGCTTCATGGTTTCAGGATTAGCTACGGTGCTAAGATAAGCGTAGGTATCGCCGCTGTCACGTGCTTTCTTTTCACACTGGGCAGCCTGGTGGGGCACAAACCAAATGAGGGGTGTGGAAAACCCGGGGCGGCCTGGCCTAAGACATTCCCCAGCGGTAGGTATCGGGGCTAAAACCCATGAGGTCTAGCGCGCGATGTACCACGGTATCGGCCAGCTGCTCAAAGGTTTCAGGCCGCGAATAAAAGCTGGGCGAGGCAGGCAGCATAATGGCACCGGCCTCGGTGGCACGCCGCATGTTCTCGATGTGGATAATGCTGTAGGGGGTATCGCGCAGGATGCAGATCAGGCGGCGGCGCTCCTTCAATATCACGTCTGCCGCCCGGGTTATCAGGTCGTCGCTAAAGCCGTGGGCAATGCGGCCCAGGGTGCCCATGCTACAGGGCACAATGACCATATCCATATACCGGGCACTACCACTGGCAAAGGGGGCAAAGAAGTTATCGCGCTCGTACACCTGGAAGGGTAGGTTGGGCGCCTCGCCTAGTTCATACTGCCACACATCGCGTGCATTCTTGCTGAGTACCACCCCTACTTCCAGGGGCTGCTGGGTGCCCAGCTGTGCCAGGTGGTGCAGCAGGCGGCGGGCATACAGGCTGCCCGAAGCACCGGTAACGGCTACTACTATTTTTCGCATGCAATCTATATGATGTGCCAATATACGCTGGCAGGATACAGCCAGGGTATTGTCAAAAGCAAATGTACGGGCTGGTAGTTCCCTGGCAGGGTGCTACTGGATAGGGTATGCCCGTTTGCGTATGTCTACACGGGCCGAAGGCCGGGGCTATTTGATCTGACCTAGCAGACCAAAGCCCCGGGCGGCCACGATTGGGTTGAAAAGTTCTACATACTCAGTAATGAGTCCGTTTTCGTCGAAGCGGAAAAAGGCGTAGTAGTCATTCTCGTAGTAGGCGGCTTGATTCTTTAGCTTAATACGGCCCTTAAACTTGACATACACTTGGCTTGGGTCCTCCAGGGCGTAGATCTCGTCAATTGGGAAGCTCATCCCATCGAAGTTGGGGAACACGGGAGTCCAGTAGGCGCGAATTTCTTCTCGTCCGGCAGCACCCGACGGGAAAATGCCAGAGGCATAGGGGTTGATATGGCGACCGTTTTCGGCAAAAATGGCCACTACTTCGTCTATATTCTCGTTTTCAAGTGCTTTCAGAAAAGCGCGAGCCGTGCTTTTGTTTCGGGTAGCCACGTCCATATTGGTGTCTTGGTGTTGAGGGGTGTTAGCAGAACGCTGGGTGCAGGCCGCCAGGCACAGCGCAAGTACGCCTAGCACCGCGCTTAAAGGTATGCTTAGCCTATAAACCCTCTTGTATACGGGCATGCTGCTGCTGGATTATTTTTATTCGCTCCTTAGTCTTTCCATGGCCTTGGCGGGTAGCATCAGGTTTCCATCCTGATACTTGTAGTTAAACTTCATGGCAGCAATCTTCCACTGTCCGTCGCTTTGCCGTACCAACTCCAGGTTGTAGCTGCCTACCACTGTCCACACGTTGCCCTCGGCATGCTGGAGATAATGGGTGGCCGTGCCGTAGCAGAATACTTTTGCTCGAGCGCCATCTTGGGTGGTGAGGAAGTTGCCCAACTGGTGATGGGTGTGTGCAAAGCCGGGTAGTATGCCCTTCCAGGCGCTGATGATTTCGTCTGGGGTAAGCTCGGCCGCCGGACTGCCGGTCATAGAAGAATAGTCTAGCAACACCCGGGTATCAAAGGCATCCTTTACCCCCGCCCAGTCCTGCTGGTCGGTAGCGATAAATAGTTGTGTTACAGTCTCCTCTGGGGTATGCATAGTGGGGTTCTTTTTTGATAAGTGCTGGCCCTTGGGGTTGGCTGGGGTGCAGAAAGAAGTGAGAAAAGTAACCGAGGCGACAAGGCCAAAAAACAGGCCACGAGTGCCGTATCTTGTAGGGATAGCAGGGGGGGAGATAGAGGCTGAAGGCATGCAGTTTGAGCTAGAATGAGTACAAAGTAATGCTGCCTACGGATAGAACTGCAAGTGTGTAGCGCGATACTGTCAAAAATGACAGTTAAACACTTGTTGGATAGATGCTGAAAAATGAACAATAAGGGAGGTATGCACAGACCAAATCCCCGGCTCACGCACAAAAAAGGGGTGCAAGTGTGCACCCCATGTACGAAAAAGTACCCAGAGGGGGGCTCGAACCCCCACAGTGTCACCACCACTGGTGTTTGAGACCAGCGCGTCTACCGATTCCGCCATCTGGGCATTCAGCCTGCGCCCAGTAAACTCAAACTGCTAAGGCCGGGGTGCGAAGGTACGCAGGGCCTGGCGAATGCGCAACAGGTATTTCTGCTGCAAATAGGGCTGCATAGCCTGCCTCAGTAGCTCGCCACGGCCATCTTTCGCCTGGTCAAAGGCAGTCAGGCTGCTTACTAGCTCCCGCCCTGCCCGATCCTCCAGGCTGGCCAGCTGGAGCAGCAGCACCGGGGCGGTGTCTGCATCGGCCTCTTCCGCCGCTTCGCTTAGCTCCATCACCTCCAGCAGGAAGGGCGGCTCCAGCTCCACACCGCTGGTATTGCCGCCCTGCTCATCCAGCAGGCAGTAGCGCTGCAGCAGGTAGGCCAGCCGCTGCAGGGGGTCTTTCAGGGTGTGGTAGGCGCGGTTGTTCAGGCTGCTCTGTTCCAGGGCGTGGCGCTGTGCCGGGGCATCTGCCAGGGTGTGGTAGTCTGGGTGCAGGGCTTTGCTCTGGGCCAGGTAGCGCTGTTTCAGTCCGGCTACATCCAGCCCATACTGCTCGGGCAGGCCAAAAAAGGCATAGTAGTCTTCCATACTGCTAGGTGTAGATACGAGGGGTCAACGGGACACACTACACCGCCCGCGCCATTTGGGTTCATTACCAGCATGGCCCTGGCGCAGTACCTGCAAGGCAGGCCGACCGAAGGAGAAGAAAGATGTCCTAACGCATCCAGATGGCACCATTTTTGGTTCTTAGTACCCTTAATTTTTTTGATTCGGCCAATTCGTTCAGCTGTCTCTCTGCCTCTATCCGTGGCAGCTGGCCCAGCTCTGCATACTCGCGCGCGGTCAGGCTGCCAAAGCGTGCAAACAGGGCCTGCCAGCTTTTTTCGTAGGCCTCGGCGGTGGCAGCGGGATATATTTTCAGCACGGCATTTCGAAAGGAGTCGTAGGGGCGGGCACCATACAATACCTCGTGCTCCGTGCCCTTTCCCCCCTCGAAGATGAGGGTAGGAAAGCCCCGGACCCCATAGGTGCGCGCCAAAGCGAGGTCTGACTGAAACTGGCTGACTGCCTGGCCCTCAAAGTCCTGATGGAGCCGGTGTGTATCCAAGCCAGCCAGGCGTGCGGCATCGGCCAGGTGTACCCACTTTGTGATATTCTTTTTTTGCAAGAAAACCATCTCGCGAATCCTGCGGAGAAATACCAGGGCCCGCGTGGGATCTTGTAGCTCTGCAGCCTTGAAGGCAATAGAGGGGGGATAAGAGGAAGCGAGCGGATCCTCTAGCCACACATCACCGTCTATGGGCATATCATAGTACACGCTCACCTCGTCCCAGTGATGTGCCACGTCAGATGGCTTGCTAATGCCCCCACTGTTGTAGCTCCAGTCGGGCAAGAGGCCACCCATGTGGTATTCAATCTCCAGATAGGCACCATACTCCAGCTTTAACCTCCGAAGCTGCGGCTCTATGCCCCAGCAGGAAGAGCAAATGGGATCGGTAAAATAGATAACACGGATTACCTTTTTCGAGTCATTTGCCAGATGGGCATGGGCAGAATCGCCGTCCTGCAGGTGTGATGGCAGCGCACACAGTCCAGACTCGGGGCTGCACAAAAGCGGATTACTTTCCTTCTTCATGTCTTTTTGGGTTTGGGCTTGGCAGCCCGTGACTAGTAAAAAAAATATCAGAATCAAACCATAAAACCCCACTGGGTGGTTTACTATTGGCGGGGTTTGGGTAGAGGAACATTTAGCCATTTCAAAAACATTAGGCAGAAGATTCGCGTTTTCCAGGTAGCATAGCGGATGCTTCAGTCTGAAAACAAATATCCCAATCATGCAGGAAGACGTCAATAAGTCAAAAATTTATGACTACGCTCGGGCGGACGCTGATGCGGAGATATGCCCGGCAAAGGCCCTGCTGAGGCTGATATCGGGCAAATGGAAGGCGGAAATCCTGAAGCTATCCGCAGACGGGCCTCAACGGTTTGGCCAGCTGCTGAGGTGCCTGGAGGGCAGTAATCGCCAGTCGCTGGCGGTGGCACTGCGAGAGCTGCAAGAGGCGGGTCTAATTGAAAAGAGGATAGTGGCCCGCAAGCCCCTGCACATAGAGTACTTCCTCTCCGAAAAAGGACACCTGATTATACCAGTACTGATACAACTGGAGCAGCCCCAGGGGGAGTAGAACTGGCAGCCCAGCACGCCCAGTATTAGAGAAATGGGTGCCGCTTCGGATCGTGCCGCACTAGCTTAGCTTGTAGCGGATGGTGTAGTAGCACACCTGGTTTCCGGCGGCTCGGTCTATAGGCTCGAAGCGCCAGTTCTTCCGCACATAGTCTGCAGCCTCCAGGCTGGGGGCGCGCAGGCCTGGCGTTAGGCCCTGCACTGGCTCAAAGGCCAGCACCCGGCCATCGGGGGCAATCACTACCTTGTACTTCACCTTGCCATCTGATCGGAAGTTGGGATTGGGCTGATCGGCCTGAATAACACCACGGGAGCCCAGGCCGTCGAAGCCACTGCCGCCACCGCCACCCCCACCGGCCTCGTACAGGCCACGGGGATCCAGGTTGTCGGTATTGGGCCCACCCATATTACCCACACCGGTTCCGTTTCCGTGGTTGCTCCCCACGTCTCCGGGTGTGCCGCCTGTGCGGGCCGTGCCCGGGCCCGAGGCATCTGCCAGGGGCTGGCTTACGTTCTCGTGTACGATGCGGCGGCGGGGGGGTGTTTTTACGGGGCTGGCGTGGCTCTGGGTAGCCAGCTCGGTTTTGGCTGGGGCCGTACGGGCCGGGGCTGCTGCGGGCGCATCTCGGGGCACGGTGGCCAGGCGGTCTGGGTCCTTGGCAGGGGTCTCAAAATTATTTATGTCCTTACTCCCCTCCTCGCGGTTTCCATAGTCGGCCGGCGGTGCAGCCTCAGCGGAGGCAGCGGCCCCACCCAGGCCTGCTGTGCCGGTACCCAGCTCCGCCTCAAACTCAATAATACCCACTGTGTGATACCGCTTTTGAGCATCCTCATCGCCCTTGTAGGGAAAGTGGATGTGCATGAGGTGAAAAGCCACATACAGCAGTAGGGCAAACACACTGGTATAGGCCAGGCTGCGGGTGCGGTACTGGCGAGCCAGCTCGGGGTCTATGCCCGGGTAAAAGGTTTCCATGACTAAAGGTGCTTCTTCATTTTACCGCAGGATAAAGGTATAATACAGTAGCCTGAGCGACCAACAAAAAGCCACACACCCACACTACGAAAATGGGAACCCCCGCAGTACCAACTGTGGATAACATGAGCGCATAAAAAAGAAGGGGAGGCTAATGCCCCCCCTGTCTAGTGGAATCGAATTATTTGGTCCTGAACTAACTAGCCACAGATCAGCAGCTATGGAAGAGACAGAACCGAAGCAAGACACGCATTTCTACTTTGCCTTTTCCGGATTCAAGATAATCTGAATGGTATGCTCTGTATCCAGGTAGCGCTTCGCCGCGCTTTGTATAATCTTGGCGTTCAGCTTGTCTATCGCTTTTGTTCCATCCTGTCCCAGGTTTTTGATATCCCAGCCGTATCGCTGATATTCTATCAGCTGCTCCAGCCACCACTTGTTTTCTTTCACCTTCAGCTCATAGTTGCGGCGCATGGTTTCGCGTACTTTCTGCAGGTTCGTGTCACTGGGGCCATTTTTGGCAAGTTTTTTCATCTCCTCCATAGCGGCTTCTGCTAGCTCAGCTACTCGGTCGGGGGCACAGAAGAAGAAAATCATTGAACTAAAGTAAGGCTTGGGATAACTTACTTTTGATCCCTGTAGCATTGCACCATATATGCCACCCCGTTTCTCGCGCAATTCTTCGCGTATCATAATATCCAGCACGTCAAAGGTGGCCTTCTGCTCCAGCAGGTACTGCTGCGTATAGTCCTCAGCCCCAAGGTTTGCTAGCATTACCAGGCTTTTGGGGTCCTCTCCTTTGGTTAGCTCTCGGCGCATAGGGCCCTGCACCAGTTTGCGCTCTCTCGCCTTAACTTCGGTGGCTGTGCCTGCCGGAATAGAGGCGATATACTGCTGGATGAGCGGCCTGATCTGTACCGGATCGAAGCTACCGGTAATGACGTAGGTGAAGCCAGCAGCATGGGCAAACAGGCTGCGATAGTGCACCATAGCTTGGTCCGGATCCATCTTGGCATAATCCTCAGCCTTTAGATTCCGATAGCGCAGCTGCCCATCAGCCAGAATATCAGTATACTGACGGAAGAAATACTGCTCCGGCAGTCTGTCTGCATCTTCTAGATCTTGTTGCTTTTTATGCCGCCAGTTTTCGAAAGCAGTTCTATCCGATCTGGACTGGGTATGGGTAAGGTATATCAGCTGCATGGCTGTTTCCAGGTCCTTCTTGGTGCTGCTCGCGTTAAGGCCGTGTGTACTCTTGCCGATGTAGGGTGTAACGCTCACTTCCTTTCCGGCAAGTTTTTTCTCCAGGGCTAGCTGGTCAAAAGTTCCAAGGCCGCTTTCTGCAACGATGCTTGCCGCGTTATCTGCATCCAGGTACGCTGGGTCTTCAAAGCAGCTGGTTCCGCCCGGCGAGTAGGCTTGGATCAGAATCTCGTCCTGCTTGAAATCTGTCGGCTTTAGCAGCACGCGGGCACCGTTGGAGAGGGTAAGCTCGGTTACACCAATCGTGGTGTGGGTTTTCTCGGCTACAATTTTACCTTCTTTCGGTTTTTCTGCTATTAGTGGCCGGTCTATGTCCACCTTTGCTAGCGGTTGTATGTCTTGTTTCCGTACCTGTTCCAGCAGGGCCAGGGTAGCAGCCTTGGTGGGCATTACAGCCCCTGGCTTGTCGGGCAGCAGATAGCCTACCGCAGGCACATTGCTCTTTAGCAGCTCTTTTATGTATTCATTCACCTCGACTAGCGTGGTCTGTGGCATTAGTTCTTTTGCCAGTGCCATTTCGGCCTCAAAGCCCGGCATTGCCACACCCTTCAGGTGATACTCTACTAATTCGTCTACCAGCTGTTCGCTATCTGTTGCATCACGCTCGGCATATCGCTTTTCTAGCATGCCCATTACACTCAGCTTTCCGCGCTCCAGTTCATCGGGCTGCAGGCCGTATCGGCGCATGCGCTCCAGTTCGGTCACCAGTGCTTCCAGTCCACGGGCTGCGCCTCCATCTGCCAGGTTGGCCTGCAGGTACCAGCTATCCCAGTTATCGGCTACAAACTGGCCAATGCCAGTATTGGCTGTTATAAAGGGTGGATTGGCCTCTCGTGCCCTTGCCGCCAGCCGCTCCTGCAGGGCTGTGCTGGCCAGGTAGCGCAGCAGCAGCAGGCGGTAGTCCTCTCGGGTGCGTGTAACCAGGGGGGGCACCAGGTACGCAACGCTAAGCATGGAAAAGGGCGATTCAGCATCTTTTATCAGCTGTACCCGGGGCTCTGTCCAGGCTTGAATCGGATAGGAAGTGGGCATGGGGCCCTTTCGTGCTTCCAGCGGGCCAAAAGTTTCTTTTACTTTCCGCTCCATTTCCGCAGGGTCAAAGTCGCCTACCGCTATCACCGCCATCAGCTCGGGCCGATACCAGGTGCGGTAATAGTGGAGGAGTGTATCGTGCGCAAAGCCTTCCAGCACTTCCTTTTTCCCAATCGGCATACGCTCGGTAAAGCGGCTTCCAGCCGCATACAGATGATAGGTACTATCCGTGAGACGCTCAGATAGGCCCATGTGCGTGCGCATTTCCTCCAGCACTACACCGCGTTCTTTATCTATCTCCTCGGGCTCCATTTGTACCCGCTGTGCCCAGTCGGCCAGTATCAGCAGGCCATTGTCTACTATATCAGGCATGTCAGTGGGGATGAGCAGCTGGTACACCGTCCGGTCGAAGGTGGTGTAGGCATTCAGGTCGGCGCCAAACTGAGTGCCGATGCCTTCCAGATAGTCTATGAGGCTCTGCTTCTCAAAGTTTTTGGTGCCATTAAAGCACATGTGCTCGGTAAAGTGGGCCAGGCCATTCTGCCCATCCAGTTCCTGCAGGCTGCCTGCCTTCAGGGCCAGGCGTAGCTGGGCACGCGCCTCGGGCTTTTTGTTCTGTTTGATGTAATAGGTAAGGCCATTAGGCAGTACGCCGGTACGCACGCTGGGGTCGAGCGGTAGTGCCCGCGGCTGTGCTACGCCTGCAAGCGGAAGCCACAGTAGCACCAGTAAGAGTTTCTTCATACGTGTAAACTTAAGTGTTGAACAATAAGCTAAGATATAGAAGCATGTCTATTACGCCCCTCTGTTCATCATATTCATTTTGTTAAATAGCGTTAAACAACTCTTTGAGATTAAAGAGGTAGTTTTTTAAGAATAAAAATTTGGAACAAAACAATACCACAGATACCTATTCGGTAATGACAGTGCCACCTGCACCCAACCCGGGGTATGCACTACCTGTAGGCTTACAGTACAGAAAGTATGGGCTGCGGCGGTGGATACGGGCGGCCAGCTGTCCGGCCGGACTAGGCGCATGCCTGCTTCTACCCGGGCTTCGAAAAGCACGGAGCGCTGCCGGCCCAGGCTGCGGGTGCAGTACTGGCCAGCCAGCTCGGGGGGTCTATGCCTGGACAAAAGGTTTCCATGCTAAAGGTGCTTCTTAATGCCTATTTTCAGAGCCCGGGCACCAAGCGGACAAACGGCACAATGGACAAAGACCAGATAGCCATCCAGCACAAGAGTGAGAAGTGACATGCGGCGTGGGCAAAAAAAACCCGGTACCATAAGTACCGGGCCCTGGCGTACTATTCCGCCGGCTCAGGCTTCAGCACCAGTTGCACCATCCGCTTTGTATCGAAGTAGGTGGCTGCTGCTTTCTGTATTCGCTTCGCATTCAGCTTTTTCAACTCATCTGGCAGCTGGCGGTCAATGGTTTCAAAGTCCCAGGCGTATTGGCCAAAAGTCTTCTGCTTTCTGTGCCACCAGGCATTTTCCTTCAGGCTAGTTTCCAGGCCGCGCCTGTAGGTTTCGGTTACCTTGTTCAGGTCTGTAGCCGTGGGGCCATTTTTCTGCAAGTTCTCAATCTCCTCTGTGCAGGCCGCTATCAGCTCTTCCACCCGGGCTGGGTCGCAGTAAAAAGAAATGGTGGTTGAGTAGCTGGCTACAGGCCACTTTTGCAGGCCACCGCTACAGCCTACCCCATACACGCCGCCCTTTTCCTCGCGTATGTTTTCGCGCAGTTTTATGCTCAGCACCTCGCAGGTGGCATCCAGCGACAGCATGTTTGCGTAGGTAAAGGGCTCCTGACCCAAAAACCTGAGCTGCACATAGCTCTTGGGGTCTCTTCCTTTTCTAAAGGTTTTTTCCAGCGGGCCGGGTATGGTGCGCACCTTGCGGTCTACCCACTTCTGCGGCTCACCCTGGGGTATGGCGGCCAGGTAGGTTGTTATCAGGGGTTTCAAGTCCGCTGGCCGGAAGCTGCCGGTAAACACGTAGGTGAAGCCCGCTGCGTGGCTGAACAGACGCCTGTACTGCTCGTGGATGGTAGCCAGGGACAAGCGCTCCAGGTCGGCAGCCTGTATAGCCTGCTTACGCACATGACCAGCGTAGAGCACTGGCTGGCTCTGGCGCCGGAAGTAGGACTCCGGGTTTCTGTCTGCGTCCGCCAGCTGCTGCTGCTCCTGCAGCTTCCAGTTCTGATAGGCCACCTCATCCACCCGGGGGCTAAGCTGGGTAAGGTAGACAAGCTGGAAGGCGGTCTCCAAGTCCTTTTGTGTGCTGGAGCCGGACAGCCCATGCTCGTATTCGGCCACATAGGGCGAGATGGAAACTTGCTTGCCGGCCAGCTTCTTTTCCAGGGCAATCCGGTCAAAACTTCCCAGCCCCATCTGGCCCACCAGGTTGTCAGAGAAGTATGCGTTCAGGTAGGTATCGTCGGGAAAAACACTGATGCCGCCGTCTGCATAGGCAGTGATCATAATTTCATCCTGCTTAAAATCTGTTGGCTTCAGCAGCACGCGTGCGCCGTTGGAGAGCTTCAGCTCGGTAATGCCTGTAGCCTTGTACACGCGCTCGGATACAATGGCGCCGGGCTGGGCAAGCTGGGAAATGAGGGGGGCTGTGTTGTCTTCTTCTAGCAGAGGTTCTATCTGCTCGGCCCGCACGCGTGCTAGCAGGTCCACCAGTTCCTGGTCTGTTGGCAGGTCTACCCCCGGCTTGTCTGGTACCAGGAATACAACCGCATCCTGCTGAGGCAGCAAGGCGGAGGCGGCAAAGGCATTTGCCTCGGAGAGCGTGATGCCAGACATAAGCTGAGTGAGGTACTGGCTTTCCTGCTCTATGCCTACCATGGCTTCGCCCTTCAGGAAATACTCGATTAGCTCTTCGGCAAAATCATCGCTTTCGGTACTATTTCGTTCGGCATATCGCTTATCCACAAAGCCCTTCAGCTCAGCCTTGGCACGCTCCAGCTCGCCAGGCAAGAGGCCATGACGACGCATACGCTCGGCCTCGCGCACCAGCTGCTCCAGGGCTTCTCGTCCTGCGTCCTGGGTAACGGTGGCGGTTGCCACCAGGGTGCGCAGGGGGCCCAGAAAGTTGGAAAAACCAGCCCCCGCTTCTGAGAAAGGCGCACCTGGCTGCAGGCCTAGCACCTGTAGCCGCTCGGTAAGTGCGGCACCCACGATATGCCGCAAGATACCGGCGCGGTAATCATCCAGGGTTTTGGTCACCGTTTTGGGCCGAAAGAAGTAGAGCTGAGCCATCGATACCGGAGACTCAGCATCTTTCATAGACAGTACCCGGGGGCTATCCCAGGCCGGAACCGAATAGTCTTGGTATTGGGGGCCCGACTTGGGGCTGAGTACGGAAAACTCCTTCCGGATTTTCGCCGCCATCTCGTCTGGGTCAAAGTCTCCGACAGCAATGACCGCCATCAGCTCGGGCCTATACCAGGTATGATAAAAATGGCGGAGGGTATCGGGGTCAAAGCCCGATAGTACTTCGGTCTTTCCGATCACCTTCCGGTCCAAGTAGCGAGAACCTTCCAAAAAAGTAGCGAGAACACTATCCCCCAGCCGATCTCCAAAACCCCTGCGCGTACGCCACTCTTCTATCACCACGCCACGCTCCTTGTTTATCTCCTCCGTCTCCAGGCGTAGGCGCTGGGCCCAGTCCGACAGGATGAGCAGGCCGTTGTCTACAATTTCGTGTTCATCCGTAGGGATGCGCAGCATGTAGACGGTGCGCTCGTAGCTTGTATAAGCATTCAGGTGGGGGCCAAACTCAGTACCTATGCCCTCCAGATAGTCCACCAGTACCTGTTTTTCGAAGTGCTCGGTACCGTTGAAGCACATGTGCTCGGTAAAGTGGGCCAGGCCGTTCTGGCCGTCCAGTTCCTGCAGGCTGCCTGCCTTCAGGGCCAGGCGTAGCTCGGCACGTGCCTCAGGCTTTTTGTTTTGCTTTACGTAGTAGGTAAGGCCGTTGGGCAGCACGCCGGTACGCACGCTGGGGTCTAGGGGCAGCACGCCAGACTGGGCAAACACGGTGCCCAGCAGCATCGTGCAGGCGAGGAGGAATCTTCTCATAGCGTAAAAAGGTGGGTGAATAGAAACTTCAAGGGCCGAAAATACGGATTGTTTCAGGATGTACGATACCGGTCATTCCGGGGCTGGCTACCCATTGGGACGAACGGCTACGCCCGTGTATGGGCGGCTGCCTGCCCTACGGCAGGGGCATCTCCGTCCGCGCCGAGGATGTTCTCTCTTGGGGTGTGTGCAGGGCCGCGGGCGAGGATAGTGGGCTCTCACCCGCCACATAACCGTCTGGGTGGATGGCCGCCAGGCGTACCGGCTGTAGGCCATTGGCCCGGGCATCGGCAGTGGGGAGGGCAACCCGCACGTAGTTGTCCGTCCAGCCCAGGCGCATGCCTGCCTCCACCTTGTCTTCAAAAAGCACGGGGCGCTGCTGCCCCAGGTGGGCGGCGTAGTGGGCGTGTTTCAGCTTTTCGCTCAGCATGCGCAGGCGGTCGGCGCGCTGCTGGCGTACGGGCAGGGGCACATGGCCCGGCAGCTCTGCCCCCAGGGTATTGGTTCGCTCGCTGAAGGGGAACACATGCAGGTAGCTGACGGGCAGGTCCTTTATAAAGTGGTAGGTTTCTTCAAAATAATCGTCTGTTTCGCCGGAAAAACCGACCAATACATCGCAGCCGATGGCCGCATGTGGCATGGCTTGCTTGATGCGCTGTACCCGCCCGGCATACAGCTCGCGGCGGTAGCGGCGGCGCATGATGGCCAGCACGGCATTGCTGCCACTCTGTAGCGGGAGGTGAAAATGCGGCATAAAGCGCTGGCTATGGGCCACAAAGTCGATCATCTCGTCGGTCAGCAGGTTTGGTTCGATGCTGCTGATGCGAATACGCGGCAGCTCGGTCAGCTCAGCATCCAGCAGGCGTATGAGGTCGATCAGCTTGGCCTCTTGGCCCACGCCATAGTCGCCAATGTTGATGCCCGTGAGCACAATCTCCTGCACGCCCTGCTGCACCAGGTGGCGGGCCTGGGCCAGGATGCGCTCGGGGGTGTCGCTGCGGCTGTGGCCTCGCGCCAGGGGGATGGTGCAGAAGGTGCACTTGTAGTCGCATCCGTCTTGTACTTTCAGGAAGGCCCGGGTGCGCTCCTCGGTGCTGTAGCTGGCCACATAGTCGCGCGTTTCGGCTATGGTGCAGTGGTGCACCTCGGCCTGGCGGTTTTTCTGAAATTCCGTTATGTATTCAAACAGGCGAAACTTCTCTGCGGCCCCCAGCACAGCATCCACCCCGGGTATGGCGGCTATCTCCTGCGGTTTCAGCTGGGCGTAGCAGCCCACCACGGCCACAAAGGCATCGGGGTTTTGCTTCAGGGCCTGGCGCACCACCTTGCGGCATTTCTTGTCGGCCTGCTCGGTTACGGAGCAGGTGTTGATCACGTACACATCCGCTGGCTCGCGGAAGGGCACGGCACGAAAGCCCTGCGCCTCAAACTGCCGACCAAGCGTGGCCGTCTCGCTGAAGTTAAGCTTGCAGCCCAGTGTGTAAAATCCGACCGTAGGCATAGGGATACAGGCCGCAAAGGTACGGATTTTTTCGGGTGCCGGGCTTGCGGCGGCGGCACCTCAGCCGGCATAAAAGGCGGCGATGGCCTGGCTGATCTGCACGTGCTCTACCAGGAAGCCGTCGTGCCCAAAGATGGAGTCAATCTCCACATAGCGGGCGCCTGGTATGTGCTGGGCCAGGTACTGCTGCTCGGCGGGGGGGAACAGGTAGTCGCTGGTAATGCCGATACAGAGGGTGCGGGCCTGCACCTGGCCCAGCACGCTGGGCAGTGGCCCCCTGCCGCGGCCCAGGTGGTGGCTATCCATGGCCCGGCTAAGCAGGTAGTAGCTGTAGGGGTGAAAACGCTTGCGCAGCTTCTGGCCCTGGTACTGCACATAGCTTTCAGCCCGGTAGCCCTGCAGCTTGTCGTCCTGCTCATCGGCCTGGGTTTGGCCATAGGCGGTGTAGCTGCGGTAGCTGAGCATGGCCACGGCGCGTGCGGCCTCCAGGCCTGCCGCCCCACCGCCGGGCTGGTCCCAGCCGGGGTCGGCCTGCAGGGCCATGCGCTGGGCACTGTTGTAGGCTATGCCCCAGGGGCTATGCCGGGCATTGGTGGCCAGCACCACCAGGTGGCCAAACAGCTGGGGCTGCTGCACCGCCCACTCCAGGGCCTGCTGGCCGCCCATGCTACCGCCCATCAGGGTGTGTATGCGGCCTATGCCCAGGTGCTGGCGCAGCAGCTCCATGGCGCGCACCATGTCTCGCACCGTTACATCGGGAAAGTGGCGGCCATAGGGCTGGCCGGTGGCGGGGTTGGGCAGCTGGGGGCCCGAGCTGCCATAGCAGCTGCCCAGCATGTTTACACACAGGATGTGCCAGTGTGCGGGGTCGTAGGTGCAGCCGGGGCCTACCATGCCCGGCCACCAGTCTGCCGGGTCGCTGTTTGCCGTCAGGGCATGGCATATCCACACCACGTTACGCTGTTCCGCATTGGGCGTGCCCAGGCTGTGGTAGGCCAGGTGCAGCTCGGGCAGCACACCGCCTGCTTCCAGGGCAAAGGGCTGGTGGTGCGAGAATATCCGGTAGTTCCGGGGCTGGGTCATGGGGCCAAAGATACAGTTGTCGCTGCTTTTATCCACCATACCCCACACACACCGGCCTGGCGCCCACACAGGCAGCACGCTGGCACAGGGCGTGCCGAAAATGTATTGCGCACGGCAGCCCCGGTGTGTATCTTGCAGGGGTATTGAACATAAAATTCTACGTAGACTCATTTACACGTCATGGCAGATAAAGACCTGAGAGCAGAAAAGCTAAAGTCGCTGAAACTAACGGTAGACAAGCTGGAAAAGGAATACGGCAAGGGCGTGGTGATGAAGCTGAGCGACCGCCCCGTGCTGGACGTGCCCGTCATCAGCACAGGCTCGCTAGGGCTAGATATGGCCCTGGGTATAGGGGGGGTGCCGCGTGGCCGTATCGTAGAGATCTATGGCCCGGAAAGCTCGGGCAAGACTACCCTGGCTATGCACATAATAGCCGAAGCCCAGAAGAAAGGCGGCATAGCTGCCATCGTGGATGCGGAGCATGCCTTTGACCCCATTTATGCCGAAAAACTGGGAATAGACACCGAGAACCTGCTGATCAGCCAGCCCGACCATGGCGAGCAGGCCCTGGAGATAGCCGAGAACCTGATCCGATCAGGAGCCATCGATGTAATTGTCATCGACTCCGTAGCCGCCCTGGTGCCCAAGGCCGAACTGGAGGGCGAGATGGGCGAAAGCAAAATGGGCCTGCAGGCCCGCCTGATGAGCCAGGCCCTGCGGAAGATTACCGGTGCAGTGAACAAGACAAACTGTGTCTGCATTTTCATCAACCAGCTACGCGAGAAAATCGGGGTCATGTTTGGCAACCCCGAAACCACCACCGGCGGTAACGCCCTGAAGTTTTATGCATCCGTACGGCTAGATATACGCCGGGCTGCCCAGATAAAAGACGGCAACGATATACTAGGAAACCATGTGCGGGTGAAGGTGGTGAAAAACAAGGTAGCCCCACCCTTCAGGACGACGGAATTCGACATTATGTATGGCGAGGGCATCAGCCGGGCGGGCGAGGTGCTGGACATGGCCGTGGAAGCCGAAATCGTGCAGAAGGCCGGTGCCTGGTTTAGCTACAAGGGCGACAAGCTGGGCCAGGGCCGCGATGCCGTGAAGAAGCTGCTGAAAGACAACTCCGAGTTGATGAGCGAAATCGAACAGCTGGTTCGAGACCGCTTTGTACCCAAGCAGGGGAGCCCCACGGAGACAGAAGCCGAAGACCACACCGAGGAGCCCATCGTTTCCTAGGTGGGCAGTGCTGCATAAGCTGCCAGTACAGGGCGGAGAGAAACAGGCCCAGGCGGCCTAGCGGTGGAGGGCTATGCCCAGCTGCATACCCGCATGCAGGCGCACCTGTGTAGCAGTGCGCCGCGCAGGCTCTGCCTCTGTGCGCGGGTGGCGGGACAGCCAGTGGTAGTCAAATCCACCAAAAAAGTCGAAGGCCCACCGGCCGCGCCTACCAGTAAGAAACTGGTAGCCGAGCGCAAAGCCCACACCCGGCGCCCGGATAACCGCTCCGCCTAGCCGCTGGCCATTGGCGGCGCGGTAGGTAGCTGCCAGGTTGTAGTAGCTGCCAGACAGTTCTGCAAAAAAGCCATAGGGCGACAGGTGCGTAAGGTACGCGCGTAGGGCCAGGCGCAGCAGGCCCGATTGTATCTCCTCGCACTGTACGCTGCTATCGGCAGTAAAAAGGGGCGCGGTGCTAAACCGGAACGGATCGCGGCCCGGGGCGAAAGCTTGGCCCCAGGCTTGGCCAAAATCGGCTGTACGCCCTGGCCGATGCACGCCCCTATCCTGGTTGTACTGCAGGTAGCCACCGCTCAGGCTCCAGCTCAGGTTGGCCCGGTCCCAGAAGGTCCTCTCCAGGGTAAAGCGGTATTCGTTTCGCAGCAGGGCCGTTGGATCCGCCTTTGCCACCAGGCTATAGCTGGCCCGCTTGCAGCTTGCACACTGGGCGTGCAGCAGCTGAGGCAGGCCCACCATCCATACCAGCAGTACCCCCATCCCCACGGCACTAAAAGCCCGCATAGGCATCCGGATATATGGCATCTGTACGCTCAGCGCTGGCGATAATTGATCAGAAAGATGCCGCAGAGGATCATACCCGCCGCTACATAAAAGACTACCGGCGGCTGGTCGCCCAGCACCAGCATGCTGAAGAAGACGGCCACCACCGGCTGCATATTGATGTATATGGCAGCCTGGCTGGCCCTCAGGTACTGCATGGCAAAGAGGAACAGGAAGTAGCTTGCCAAAGAATTAAACAGGATCAAGGAGGCCAGGCCCAGCCAGCCCTGGCGGGGTACAGCGGCAAAGTCCTGCTGCGGGAAGAAAAACAGGCTGACCGGAACAAATAGCAGGGCGGATAGCACCATGGTAGCACTGGCAAAGTGCCAGGGCTTGTAGCGCTGGAGGAAGGGCCGGCTGAAGGCCAGGTAGCAAGACCAGCAGAACACCGCCCCCAGCGTAAGCACATTGCCGAGCAGGGGGGCACTGGCCACGCGGCTAGGCACCACGCCACTCAGCACCAGCAGCAGAACTACACCCGCCAGGCTGATGAGCACGCCCAGCAGCTTGTATAAGCGCAGCACCTCCAGGCGCTGCCACAGGGCGGCAATAAGCAGCACCATGAGGGGCGTAGTGGCATAGAGCAGCGCGCTATTGGCCGGGCTGGTGTAGCGCAGGCCAGCCACAAACAGGATCTGATTGACCACACTGCCCACCAGGGTGATCAGGAAAATCTGGCGCCATTCGCGCCCCGTAGGCCGAAACTGCTGCCAGCCACCCGTCAGGCTGAAGATGAGCAGGTAGATGACTGCCGCACCCGACATCCGCAGGCCCGTAAGCACCAGCGGATGAAAGGCCACACTGGCCCAGGCACCAAAGGTGTAGGTAGTGCCAAGCAGAAGATTCTGTAGCACCAAGGCGGTGTGGGCCCACTGGGTTTTGCGCATAGAGGCAGATTGGGTACGCAAATAGCAAATTTAGTTGCAATATTAACTACCCCCGGCCAATACCTGGGCATCTGTTGCCCGCGCAACGGATGCGGGCGCAACTTTCGTGCCCCTTTCCCGGTTGTTATGCCTAACTTTGCAGCCGTGAGTGATGCCATCAAACATGAGTGCGGGCTGGCAGCCATCCGCCTCAAAAAACCGCTAGCCTACTACCAGGATAAGTATGGCTCGGCGCTATGGGGGCTAAACAAGATGTTCCTGCTGATGGAGAAGCAGCACAACCGGGGGCAGGATGGCGCGGGCCTGGCCAGCCTGAAACTGGATGCCATACCCGGCGAGCCCTTTGTAGAGCGGATGCGGGTAACCGAGCCGGCGCCGCCCTGGCAAAGCCTCATCCGCATTGTAAACGGCAAGCTGAGTGAGGTGCTGCGCGAGCTGCCCGAGGCCCGTATGGACGTACAGCTGCTGAAGCAGTTTTTCCCCTACGCGGGCGAGGTGCTGCTGGGCCACCTGCGCTATGGCACCCATGGCCTGAACACCCGCGAAGCCTGCCACCCGGTAGTGCGCGAAAACAACTGGAAGAGCCGCACGCTGGTGCTGGCAGGAAACTTTAACCTGACCAATGTAAACGAACTGTTTGCCAAGATGGTGAGCCTGGGGCAGCACCCACGCCTGAACACCGACACGGTAACGGTGCTGGAGCGGGTAGGCCACTTTCTGGACGAACACAACGAGGACCTGTACCAGCAGTACCGCCAGGCCGGCCACAGCAAGCATGAGATAAGCCCGCTGATTGCCCAAAACCTGGACGTGCTACACGTGCTGAGCGAGGCTGCCGAAAAATGGGACGGTGGCTACATGATGGGGGGCTTTATCGGCACGGGCCACCTATTTGCCCTGCGCGACCCCAATGGCATACGCCCTGGCAGCTACTACGAGAACGATGAGGTAGTGGCCATAGCCAGCGAGCGGCAGGCCATAGCCACCACCTTCAATATACCGATTGCCGAAATACCCGAAATACCGCCCGCCCATGCCCTGATTGTGAGCCCTGGGGGCGAAACCCAGCTGGCACCCTATGCCCAGGCCGGGGCACGCCGCAGCTGCTCCTTCGAGCGCATCTACTTCAGCCGGGGCTCCGACCCCGACATCTACCACGAACGCAAGGCCCTGGGCCAGCAGCTGGCCAGCCAGGTGCTGCAGAAGGTAAACTATGAGCTGGACCAAACCGTGTTCTCCTACATACCCAACACGGCCCTGGTGGCATTTGAGGGCTTTGTAAATGGGCTGGAAGACTACCTGAACCAGCAAAAAATAGAGGAACTGGGTGCGCTGGGTACCCTGCCCGACCCTGCCCGGCTAAAGGCCCTGCTGGAACGCCGCGTGCGGGTGGAGAGCGTGATACAGAAAGACACCAAGCTGCGCACCTTTATCACCAACGACAGCGACCGCGAGGAAATGACCGCCCACGTGTATGACGTAACGCACAACATCCTGCGCCCGGGGGTAGACAATGTGGTGTGTATAGACGACAGCATTGTGCGCGGCACCACGCTGAGGCAGAGCATACTGAAGATGCTGGCACGCCTGCAGCCCCGGCGCATTGTTATCGTATCCAGCGCGCCCCAGATACGCTACCCCGACTGCTATGGGATAGACATGAGCCAGATAGGGCGCTTTGTGGCCTTTCAGGCTGCCATACAGCTGCACACCGAGCGAAACGGGAAAGACAGCCTGAACGCCATCTACGAGAAAGCCCGGAAGGCCCTGGAGACCGGCGAGGCCAACCACACCAACTATGTAAAAGAGGTGTACGCACCCTTTAGCCAAGAGGAAATATCGGACAAGATCAGCGAAATGCTGAACCCCAACCTGGATATACCGGTGCATGTGGTGTACCAAACAGTGGAGGGGCTGCACACGGCCATACCTGGCCATACGGGCGACTGGTACTTTACGGGCGACTACCCCACACCGGGGGGAAACCGGGTAGTGAACCGCGCCTTTGTAAACTACTATGAGGGCCGAGATACCCGCGCCTACTAGGCGCGAGTAGCGAGCGGTGCAGGGTACATAGCTGCCTTTTTCGGTGCCCCCGGGGGAGGTAACGCTACCCTACCCTACCATACCAGGTGGCACTGCTCCTCGCTACTGCCGGCCCAGGTACTGCTGCAGGCCTGCAAACACTTTCTGCATCTGGTTGCTGTTAAACTCATTCAAGTCCATCATCTTGCTCAGCATGGTCATCATCATGCCCTGTGTTTTCAGGTTTACATCGTAGTACAGCTCCGTTCGGTCTCCATTTGCCTCCAGGCGCCAGGTGGCCGTGCCGGTCCAGGGGCCATCGTAGTAGCGCATGTGTATCCGCTGTAGCGGCTCCACCTCCAGCACCTCCACCTTCCAGCTTACGGGCTGTGTTTTCATGCCAAAGCGGCTGCCGGGGCCATCGGGCACATGCCGCTCAATCTCAAAAGACAGGCTGGGTGGAAACCACTCGGGGTAGGCCGGTACGTCCATCAGGGTAGCATATACCTGCGCTACGGGAAAAGGGAGGCTGATATGATCCGTAGTTACAACGTTTGACATCTTGAAGGGGGATAAGTAGGCGGGCGTGAAAGTTAAAAGTGCTAGTAGTATGCTGGGTGCAGCCAGCTGGCATCCAGCCCCACTTATTCAAAGTTTAGCGAGAACGTAAGGGTGTGATTGGCAATAGAGCGGATGGCATTTCCATACTCGGTACGCTCGGGCGAATACACATTCAGCACCCCGAGCGAGTATCGCAGCTCGGGCGAAAGCATCACGCGGTCTCCGTATAGGGTAAGGCCCCAGGCAAACTCGATGCTGAGGTCCTTGCGGTCTATCTTAATCAGGTCCGGGTCGTCTTTCACCCGCTTTTCGCTGGTCAGGTTCAGGCTATACTTCAGGCCGGTCATCACATACACGCGGTAGTTGTGGTAAAACTGGCTCTTGAAGCGTATCATCAGGGGTAGGTCCATATAGCTGGCCTGTAGCCGTCGGTCGAAGGTAGTGTCGCGCACCCGGTAGGTAAAGTCGCGCTGCTGTAGCGATACCTGGGGCACAAAGCGCAGGTCGAAATACCGGTGCAGCGGCAGGTTCGCTATCAGCCCCAGGTTAATGCCGGGTACAGGCCGGGCACGTACATCTCTGGCTATCAGCCCCGTAATGGGGTCCGGGTCAATGTCTCCCTGATCCAGGCGTACGAAACCCATATGCAGCCCCATGGTGAAGCCCAGGTTCCACTTTCGTGTGTCATACTTGGTGTTGTTCCACTGGGCCAGGCCCACGTTGGTCAACGCCAGCACAAGTAGCAGGCTTATTTTTCCAGCCAATACAGCGCGCATATACCGAGGGATAAGGATTTGAACTGGGTATTTTTGTATCCGATACGCTGACAGATGGTTAGAAACGCGGGGCCATGCGGAAAGGCCTGTACGCTGTTGGGTAGGTATTGATAGGCCCGGGGATCCCGGGAAAACAAACCGCCAAAGAAGGGGAGCAGCGTCTTGTAGTAAAACTGCACCAGCTGGCGCATGGGGAAGGCCGCTGGCACAGCAGGCTCCAGGATAACCACTGCACCACCGGGCCGCAGTATGCGGTACATCTCCGCCAGGCCCTTCTCCAGATTTTCAAAATTGCGTACACCGAAGCCAACGGTAATGGCATCGCAGAAATTGTCTGGGTAGGGCATATTTTCACTATCGCCCAGCACCATCTCCACCTGTGTCAGCTTGCGCTTGCGCATTTTTTCGCGGCCCACCTCCAGCATACCAGACGAAATATCTACGCCAATCACCCTCTCGGGCTTAAGGATACGCGCCGCCTCTATGGCAAAATCGCCGGTGCCGGTTGCCAGGTCGATAACAATGCGGGGCCGCAAGGGCCGCAGCATGCGCACCGCCCTGCGCCGCCACAGGATGTCGATACCGCCGCTCAGGAAGTGGTTCAGAAAATCGTAGCGCCTGCTGATGGCATCAAACATCTGGGCCACCTGCTTTTTCTTTTCGCCCGCCTGCTGGCCATAGGGGGTTACGGTATCGTGTTTGTGAGACATAAGCCGATGGCTGATCTTATACGGTGGCACAAAGGTAACAGATATGTACCGCACCTGCACCCAGGCTGGCCTTCAGTTAGGCACAAGCACCTGGCTAGGGCCAAACGCGCAGGGCCAGCTCGTCTTTAGGCATTTGGCCGGGCCATTCGGGCCATTCGGCCAGGTGGGAGCTAGGGCTTTTTGGTTTGCTGTTCGTCTATACGCTGCTGCAGCAGCTCTTTGAAGGGGGCCACCTCCTCGGGGGTGCGCTTTCCGGCCAGGATGAGGCGTAGCTCGCGGCGGCGCTTTGCACCCGCTTGCAGCTCCAGTTCCTCGGCCGTGGTGGGCTTCAGCTCGTTTACGGGTATGGGCTGTCCGCCTTGGTCTACGGCCACAAAGGTGTAGTAGGCATGGTTGCACTCCCGGCGGGTTCCGTGCAGGGTGTTTTCGGCCCACACCTGTAGCTTGATCTCCATACTGGTGGTAAAGGCACAGGTAACGCGGGCGGTGATGATGACCACCTCGCCCAGCTTGATGGGCGACTTAAAGTCTACAAAGTCTACCGATGCCGTTACACACACCCGGTTGCTGTGCCGTCCGGCGGCTATGGCAGCGGCAATGTCCATCAGGTGTAGCAGTCGGCCCCCCATCAGGTTGCCCAGCGGGTTGGTATCATTGGGTAGCACCATTTCGGTAATCTCGGTGTAGCTATCCTGGGGTGTCTTGCTCTTCATGGCGCAAAGGTACACCAATCATGCGTATCGGGCCGCCGTTGGCGCATTTCTCGCTGGGGGGGCTGGTGGGCCCTATTGGGAGGGTCTCAGCTCGGCCAGTTGCTTCTTTAGTGCGCGGATCTCGTCGGTGTGCAGCTCGTACAGCCGCTTCAGGTCTTCGGCCTGGTGCCGGTGCACCCCCTCCAGGCGGGCCAGCTGGCGGGCAAAGAGGGCCAGGGTGTCGGCCAGCTGCGCCTGCTGCTCGGCCAGCTGCTGCTGTGCCTCGCTGTAGCGGCGGTACAGCTGGCCCAGCGCCTCGCTACGGTCTAGCTCCTGGGCCTGGCGCATGTTCAGCTGCGCCCGCTGCTCCACCAGTGCCTGCAGGGCCTGGGACTGCTGGCGCGCGCGCTGTATCAGCTCCTGTATCAGGTCTAGCCATTGGGCTTCCATGGGTGCATACTAGCGATAATATCCACCGCTGGCCCGTGCAAAAAATCCACAAGACACCCGGCCGTAGGCCAAAATGTGCATGAATCCTGTAGGACTCTACGCTTGGCCGCGCGTAAGCGGCCCCCTACCTACTTGGGCGCCCAGCGGATGAGCCAGTAGGCAATGCCGCTATAGATCAGGTTCGGGGTCCAGATAGCCAGCCATACCGGCAGGCTATCGCCCAGCACCGTCTTGGAGAGTGTAAGCACGATGATGTAGCTGAAAGCCAATATGAGCCCCAGCCCCAGCTGCAGGGCTATGCCGCCCCGCCGCTTGCGGGTGCTGAGGGCAAAACCAATGACTGTGAGGATGAGCATGGCAAAGGGGAAGGCAAAGCGCTCGTGCAGCTCGTAGCGCAGCGGGCGCACATAGCTGCCCCCACGCTCCAGCTCCTCCTGTATGCGCAGCTGTAGCTCGGGCAGCTGCAGGCTGCGGCTGTAGTTGTTGGGCTTATATATGTCGCTGGGCTTCAGGTACAGGGTAGTGTCATAGGTAGGGCGCTGCACCAGGCGCTCCCCGTTGGGCAGTATGTGGCGCTCCACCGGGTTGTAGATGCGCCATTGGCCCAGGCTGTCGATGTAGCGTACCTTGGGGGCCTGGGTTTTTTTTATCATCTCGCCAGCGCGAAACTCCTCCAGGCTGAACTGGCGGCCTTCGTTTTCGTACTGGTTAAAGTTGTACATGTACACAAAGTGGCTGGGGCCTACCTTTCGGTGAATGTTCTGCTCGTCGTGGTAGTCTCTGGAGCGGATCTCGTCGTAGTAGTAGGTTTCGAAGCGCAGGGTTGCATCGGGCACCCGCCACCCACCCAGGTAGAAAGAAACCAGGGTAAGGAAGCCAGCAGTGAGCAGGTAGGGCCGCATCAGGCGGTAGAAGCTGACCCCGCTGGACAGTATGGCCACAATCTCGCTATTTTGGGTAAGGCGACTGGTAAAGAGGATGACCGCCAGAAACACACAGATGGGCGAAAGCAAATGACCCAGAAAGGTGAGAAAGTTGAGGTAGTAGTGCCGAAAAATCCCCCAGGCATCGGCAGAGACCGCATCCATAAAGTCGCCCAGCTTTTCCGAAAAATCAATAAGCCCCCCCAGCACCGTAACCGCAAACAGCATGAATAGATAGGTGGAGAGGAAGCCCCAAATAATGTAGCGATCCAGGCGGGTAAAAAGTTTGGGTAGCGGCATGGGCGAGACTGGCAGGATGCGAAATTACGCTTTTTGTCCGGCCGGTAGCAGCAGCTGCAGGGCCCCCCGCAGGCAGGAAAAACGCAGGGTCTTGTGTGTGCTGAGCAGCAGCTCGCCATCCAGCTGCAGCAGGGTTTTCTGCAGTAGCTCTATCTCCACCTGAGGCACAGGCCAGTGCTGGTAGTAGCGCGAGCCGGGTAGTGTACCCCGAAACAGCCGTATGGCCAGCGGCAGCCCCAGCAGCAGGGGGTGCTGGTGCAGCACACATAGCTCCAGCAGGCCATCGGTGGCGCTGGCTGCGGGTGCTATGCGCGCACCACTGCCAAACTGAGTGGTAACCGCCACGTTTACCAGCAGGGGCCGCTCCAGCAGCAGCTGCTGTCCATCGGGCAGATGCAGGCGCACAGCCTGTGGCTGGTAGTGCCAGCGCTCGCGCAGGCTAAGCCACAGGTATCTGCGAAAGCTACGTCTGCCCTGTTCTCGCTCAAAGCGGTGGGCCACCCGTGCATCCAGGCCCATGCCCATAAAGCCCATGAATAGCTGCTCATTCATCCGGCCCATATCCACCGGGCGCACCTGCCCGGTGCCCAGCAGCGCCAGGGCCGCGCCCAGCCGCAGGGGGATGCCATAGTGCCGGGCTATGCCATTGCCAGTGCCCAGGGGCAAAATAGCCATGGGCACGCCGGTGTGGGCCAGCTGGCGGGCGGTGTGGTGCAGGGTGCCATCTCCG
The DNA here is from genome assembly GCA_021300195.1 of Bacteroidota bacterium. NCBI lineage: Bacteria > Pseudomonadati > Bacteroidota > Bacteroidota bacterium. The sequence continues at coordinate 38,051 of JAJTIE010000023.1, forward strand.
CCCGCGGCTATCACCAGGTCGGCCCCGGTGCTGAGGGCCTCCGCCAGGGCTACGTCTGTGGGCGGAAGGCCCCGCCCGCAGCGGATGAGCTGTAGCTCCCAGCGGCGGCGGCGGGCATACTGCGCTATCTGCTGCAGGGCATCGGCCCGCTGCCTGCCAGCACCCTGGTTGTACACCAGCAGGATGCGCGAAAAAGGCCCCAGGCCGGTTTCGGGGCTCATTGAACCGGGGCTATTTTGTTGGCAATGATGCAGTTATGGGCCGTTTGGATATAGGCCAGGTAGCGCCTCCGCTCGGCGGCGGGTATGGCCGCATGGCTGGGCTGCCAGCCGCCTTTTGTGCGCTGCAGGTATACCTCATAGCTGGCCAGGTTGGTCTGCCAGCAGTGGGTTTCGGTTTCGAAGGAATACAGATCTGTATAGTGGTTTGCCGCAAAATGTACCGCCGCCGTGTCTAGCAGCGAGCTGCCCATGGCAGCATAGGGCCCAGGCAGGTGCAGCAGGTGCAGCACGGTGGCCGGAATGTTTACGGGGCTACCCGGCACAGTGGAAACCTGGGGCGCTATCAGCCCCGGCGCATACAGCACCAGCGGGGTGCGGTAGTTATCGGGCAGGGCGGGCGGGGTATCGGTTTCGTAGTGAAAGGAATGATCGGCCGTGATGACAAAGAGTGTAGACTCCAGCGTACCGGCCTGCCGAAAGGTCTGGATTAGCTGGCCCAGGGCACGGTCTGTATACCGAACTGTCTGCTCAAAGGGGTTCAGGCCCGCCTGGGCCAGGTCTGGGTGCCGGTCGGCCTCGTACGCAAAGGGGTGGTGGCTGCTAAGCGAGAAAAGGACAGCAGCCCAGGGTGCCTGCTGCTGCTGCATGCGCCGTGCTGCCCAGGGCAGAAAGCGCCCATCGTGGATGCCCCAGGTGCCATTGTAGTGCGCCGGCTCGGGATACTCATTTTTTCCGTAATAGGTGCCCCAGCCCGATAGGCGGCTGTAGCTGTCCAGCCCCAGCGAGCCATTTATGCCGCCATGATACATGGCCGTGTGGTAGCCCGCGGCCCGCAGGGCATAGCCCAGGCCATGGCTGAAGTAGGTCTCCATCTCGCTGCCGATGATGGGGCGCGAGAACAGGTCGGGCAGGCCATTTAGCACCGATGGGAAGACCTCCATGCTGCGGGTACCGTTGGCGTAGAAGTTTGGAAAGAAGAGGCCTGCTGCGGCCAGGCTGTCCAGGTGCGGGGTCAGGCTGGCAGGGGTACCGGCCTTTCCGTTGCACACCCCCACATACTGGGCTGCAAAGCTCTCCAGCAGGATAATAACCACGTTGCGCCGTATGGGTGGCCCCGCTGGCCTGCGCACCCGCCAGAAGGGGTACTGGCCGGGCCGCAGCAGGCTATCCTGCGGGCTTAGCACCAGCTGCTGCGCCAGCTGCCGCGCCTCATCTGGCGGCAGTAGCTGTAGCGGCCTGCGGGCCTGCTGAGACAGGCTGTGCAGTACGGTGTAGAATGAATTGAGCCCCAGGTGGCCCACCATCACTTCCTCAGCCTGAAAGGCATCGGCCGGACGCAGGGGGATGCGCTGAAGCCCGCCACGTATGCTAAGGAAGAGCAGGGCCGCCACCACCAAAAAACTCAGGCTAGCGGGCAACCAGGCAGCCCTGCGGTGTGGTAGCGAATCAAAATCGGCAGAAGCCAAAACCCGGTGGCCCAGCCTGCGCAGCACCGTGTAGTAGCCATATACCTGAGCTGCAAAGAGCAGAACAAGCCACCAGTATTCGGCCAGCAGGGTACCACTCAGGCGGAGGATATCGCCCCCCAGCTCGGCCACCTCGAAGGTGCTGCGGCGCTGGGTAAACCGGAAGTAGGCGATGTCTACCACATTGAAGGCTAGCCAGGGCAGGGCCAAAGCCGTGAGCAGCAAAGCCAGCAACCCGTAGCGGCGGCGGATGGAGACAGGCGGCAGCGGCCATAGCACCACCAACAGCACCACACCCTGGCAAATGGCCAGGGTAGCCAGGTCGAAACGCAGGCCAATCACCAGGGCCTGTAGCAGGTGCCCGGCATCCAGGGTGCGGAAAAACGAATAATTGACCCCCCACAGGGCCAGCCGCAGCACCAGCAGGCTCAGCAGCGAGAAGGCCCACACCTGTAGCGCCCACTTCAGGCGCTGCATCCACGGTGCACGGGGCTGGCTGGGCAGTAGGGCGGGCATTGGCACAAAGATAAATGAAGCGGGGATTACGGTAGTGCGGTGGCCCAATTATTCCAGCACGGTAAACTCCACCCGCCGGTTTGCCGCCCTGTCTGCTCCGCTAGCCGGTGCCTGCAGGGGCTGGGCTTCGCCCATGCCCTCGGCCTCCACCCGGGCTGCCGCTATGCCGTGCAGCAGCAGGTAGGCGCACACCGCATTGGCACGCCCCAGGCTCAGCCGGCGGTTGTAGTCTTCGCTGCCTAGCTCGTCCGTATGCCCGGTAACGCGGATGCGCCAGCTGGGCTGTGCGGCTAGCAGCTGCACCAGGCGGTCTAGTTCGGCCCGGCTCTCGGGCCGCAGGTCGGTGCTGTCTGTACCAAAAAACACATTCCGCAGCGCAATGGCCCTGCCGGGCTGCACCCGCTGCAGGTACAAGTCTCGCTGCAGGCTGGGCTCCGTATCGGGCATCAGGTGCAGGTCCAGCTCCTCGCCCAGCGGGTAGTAGCCGGGTGCCTGGGCACTCAGGCCATACCAGACGTAGGGCGGAAGGGCTACCTGATAGGCACCTGTGCCGGGCCTACTGCGGGCCATGCCTGCGGGTGTGCCTGTCTGCAGGTCTGTATACACAATCTCGGCCTGCAGGGGCAGGCCTGTATCCAGGTCGCGCACGGTGCCGTGCACCAGCAGCGTGGGGGTGGGTAGTAGCGTGTCGGGCAGGGCCATGCGGTAGATGTCGGGCAGGGCCGCGCTGTCGCTATGGACGTAGTACAGCCAGCTGCCCCTGGCGGCAATGCTGGGGTAGGCCTCAAAGCCCGGCGTATTGAGCGGGGGGCCCAGGTTCAGCGGCTGGCTCCAGTGTGTCCAGCTATCGTCCAGCCTTCGGCTCATGTACAGGTCGAAACTGCCATGGCCGTCGCTACGCCCCTCGCTGGCAAAGTACAGCGTCTGGTTATCCGGTGCCAAAAAGGCCGACACCTCTCGGCCCGGGCTATTGATCTGCGGGCCCAGGTTCAGCGGCTGGCTATAGCTGCTATCGGGCAGGCGGAAGCTGGCGTACAGGTCTAGCCCACCCAGGCTAGTACTATCTTCTATACCTAGCAGCAGGGTCTGCCCATCGGCAGCCAGGTAGCCGGTATACCACTCGGGGTCCAGGTTTCGGTAGTTTCGCACATGCAGGGGCCTGGGCATACCCCAGCCGCCCGCTGTGCGCAGGCTGTAGCTAAAGCCGGGCAGTAGCACCCGCCCACCCTGTACATACACTCCCATCAGCATCAGGGTGTTTCCATCGGGGGTGATAGCCAGGTGGGCATTGGGGTAATAGTTGTTCACCGGGGGGCCAATGTTCAGGCTAGGGCCCCAGCCATCCCCCTGGCGGGGGCACAGGTAGATGTCCTGATCCTCGGGGTTTACCCGATGGCCCAGGTTGCGCGGGTGGCGGGCTCGCACAAAGTACAGCTCTTGCCCATCTGCCGTTACAAAGGGCATCAGCTCCACGGCCTCGGTGTTTACCCCCTGGCCCAGCCGCTCGGGCTGCTGGGCCAGGCTGGGCCACACCAGTAGCCATCCCGATAGCAATACGCGTAAAAGGGCTGAACACTGCATAGCCCCCAAGTAACGAAGCCCTGTGGTAAAAAACTACCTTTGTGCCATGTGGGAACAGGACGCACACATTTGGCACCCCTTCAGCTACCGCACAGATGCACCCGTGCAGCGGGTAGTGCGGGGCGAGGGAGCCTATCTGGTTACCGAAAGCGGCCAGCGCATCTTCGACGCCATCAGCAGCTGGTGGGTAACGCTGCATGGGCACGCGCATCCGCAGCTGTCGGCGGCTGTGGCGCGGCAGGTACACCAGCTGGAGCAGGTTATTTTTGCCGGCTTCAGCCACCCGCCGGCGGTGGAGCTGGTGGGGGGCCTGCGCGAGGTGCTGGATGCACATTTTGCCCACTTTTTCTTTTCGGACAATGGCAGCACGGCCATAGAGGTAGCCCTGAAGATGCTGCTGCAGCTGCACCACAACCGGGGAGAGTCCCGGCAGGTGTTTCTGGCCTTCGAGTCGGCCTACCATGGCGATACCTTCGGGGCGATGAGTGTGAGCAGCCGGGGCATTTTTACGCGGCCCTTCGACCGGCAGTTGTTCGAGGTAGCCTTCTTGCCCGACCCGGACACAACCCCCACCGGGGCGCTGCTGGAGGCACTGGAAGCTGCCTGTAGCCGCCACTTTGTGGCCGGGCTCATTGTGGAACCGCTCATACTGGGGGCGGGGGGGATGAAGATGTATGCGGCCGACAAGCTGGAGGCCCTGGTGCGGGCCGCACAGGCGCGGGGGGTACCGGTCATCTTCGACGAGGTGTTTGTGGGCTTTGGCCGTACAGGGCGCCTGTTTGCGCACGAGCATATACAGGCCCGGCCCGACATACTGTGCCTAAGCAAGGGGCTGACGGGCGGCTACCTGCCCATGGGCCTCACCGTGTGCACCGAGGAGATACGCGCCGCATTCCGGGGCGAGAAGGTGCGGGCCTTCCTGCATGGCCACAGCTTTACGGGCAGCCCCCTGGCCTGTGCGGCGGCCGTGGAGAGCCTGCGCCTGCTGCGCACGCCCGACTGCCAGGCGCGTATTGCGCAGCTATGCCACTGGCAGGCCGAGGGCAAGGCCCGGATGGCACAGCTGGCAGGCGTACAGAATGTGCGCCAAACGGGCACCGTGCTCGCACTGACCCTACCCGCCACCGGGGCCGATGCCACCTACCTGAGCAGCCTGGGCCCCCGCATCTACGACTACTGCCTGGCCCAGGGGGTGCTGATCCGCCCCATGGGGCCAGTGGTGTACCTGGTGCCGCCCTACGTGGCTACCCGGGCCGACCTGGAGCTGGCCTGGCAGGTGATGGAGGGGGCCATCGCACAGGCACTCGGCTAGCAGTTGCCTGTAGCAGTTGCCTGCTGCCTTGGGTGGGGCTTCGCCCTGTCAGGGTATCAAGCGTACCCCTAGCGCACCAGCATCAGCGTACGGATCAGCTCGCGCGTGCCGCCCTGGCAGTCGGGCACCTGGATGTGCACCACGTAGGTACCCTCGGGCGCATCGGTATTGCCGTCCGTACCGCGCCAGGGCTGGCTGCCCGTGTACACCAGCTGGCCCCAGCGGTTGAAGACCCGCAGGCGGTAGGCGCCATCCAGGTAGCTGGCGGGCGGGTAGGTGTCGTGCAGGCCATCCGCATTGGGGCTGAAGGCGGTGCCCCAGCGGTGTACGGCCGAGGCCTCGGGGTCGATGACCTCTACCTGGGCGGTGGCGCTGCGCCCGCATCGGTCGCTGATCTGGAGGGTGAGGGTGCCGCCCTGGCCGCTTGGGGGTAGAAACACAGGCTCCTCGCTCAGCAGGCTGCCGTCTTCGTCCGTCCAGCGGTAGGCCAGGCCGGGGGCTTCGGGGGCCTGTAGGGGGCGGCCCTGCTGGATGCAGCGGTCGTATAGAGGCGGCAGGTTGAGGCTCAGGGTGGTGGGGTCTGCCTGCTGGGTGATGACAACTGAGTCGCGGTAATAGTTGCCGCAGCTGTCGATGGCCGTCAGGCGGTAGCTGCCGGGTTGGGTGAGGGCAATCTGCCGGGTGGTGGCAATCACCTGGCTAAAGTCGGGGTTTCGGGTC
>JAJTIE010000024.1 GCA_021300195.1 Bacteroidota bacterium
AGCTTCAGAAACTGTGCCCAGATACTGGCCTTGAATCCTAGCTCAGCAAGCGGAGTCTATACAATTGATCCAGATGGTGTGGGAGGTATTTCCGCTTTTAACTGCTACTGCGACATGACCACCGATGGCGGGGGCTGGACCTTGGTGCTCAACTACAACCACCTAGGTGGCACGAACAACCTCCTTACTGTGCGTAATACAGACTTACCTCTACAGGGTTCAACTATCTTGGGTGCATCTAGCGAGGTAGGAACCCCAACTTGGGGCCATGCCGGAAACTCCATGATGAATGCACTTAATTTTACTTTTGTACGCTTCTATGGTATAACTGGGAATCATGGCCGAGTTATCCACTTCAAGACTAATCAGAGCAACCTAATTTCTTACTTCAAAACGGGCGCCGGGATTATCAATATTACTAACCTGCAGTCCACCTTTCAGGTACTGCCCGGTCATACCGCATTCATTCCTGCTGACGCAAATGCTGGCTTTAGCAACCGAGGAGATCTTGCAATGACAGAAATTCCGTTCTATAGAGGTGGGAATTATCACTGGTCGATACGAGGACAGGGTAGCCGCTGGGAGGCGGATGATGTGCCCGCGAATAGCAGCCAAAATACCTATCACCAGATATGGGTTCGGTAGGCGCTTAGTTGACGTATGTATACCAAGAAAAGAGGCCAATGGCCTCTTTTCTGCTTTTTGCCCGGCTGGGTACCCTTGTTGTACAAGCGCATTCCAGAATGGAACGGATATAATTCATTGGGTCTGGACTATCAAGGTACCAGAAATTACCTTGTAAGTCAATGGATAACAGCAAGTTAAGCAGATATAGGCAGAAAAAAATTCTGCAGGCATTCGCCCTGGAGCTAACAGCCACTCAGGCCTCGAATCTTTTGCAGATCAATCGGAACACAATAAATCGTTACTATCGCTTTTTTCGTGAACAAATCTTAGTCCATAAAACCAAAGAATTTGAGCAACAAGTAGGAGAAATAGAGCTGGATGAAAGCTATTTTGGAGGCGTTCGGAAGGGGCTGAGAGGCCGATCAACTGTATACAAAAAGTGCCTGTGTTTGGGCTACTCAAGCGTGGAGGAAAAGTGTATGTAGAGGTGGTACCCGACGTAACAGCCAGAACGATTCGCAGCATCATACGAGACCACGTAGATCCGTCAAGTGTTTTATTTACAGATAGTTACAGTGTAAGCTTCCCCCTTCTTCGGCCATTGGATTGAGAGATTTCAAGTTACGTAGATTTGTTTAGAAACTGCATGGGTGTTAGATAATTGAGGGCTTTGTGTGGCCTGTGATGGTTGTAATCGTGCATCCATTGTTCGGCAAAGGTTCGCACTTCGTGTAGGGATTCGAAGGCCTATGCGTTGAGCAGTTCTTCGCGCAGGGTTCGGTTACAGCGTTCGATGTAGGCATTTTGGGTGGGTTTACCGGGTTGGATGTACTGGATTTGGATGTGGTGTTTTTGGCACCAGTCTTCGAGTTTTTGGCTGATGAATTCGGGTCCATTGTCGGTACGGATGGCTTTGGGCAGGGTTCCGTGGGTGTCGCGCAGCATTTCCAGCACGCGTATGACGCGCAGGGCGGGCAGGGAGGTATCAATTTCGACGTGCAGGGCCTGTCGGTTGTAGTCGTCGAGGATATTCAGGGCGCGGAAGCTGCGCCCGTTCCACAGGCTGTCGTGCACAAAGTCCATGCTCCACACCTGGTTGGGGCCCTGGGGCTGTAAGTGGGGCTGCTTAACGCGCGCAGGCAGGCGTTTTTTGGCCTTGCGTCGCAGGTTCAGGCGCATAGCTGTGTACAGACGGTACAGGCGTTTGTGGTTCCAGCTGTGGCCCTGGTGGCGCAGGCGGTGGTAGCACATCCAAAAGCCGATGGCAGGGTGGTGGGTGACCAAGTCGGTCAGGGCATCTATGAGGGGGACATCTGCGCGGGGGCGCGGGCGGTAGGTGTAGGTGCTGCGGGCAAGGCCCAGCAGCAGGCAGGCCTGCCGCTGGCTCACGCCCCTTTGCACCATGTGCCCACACAGCGCGCGCCGCTGCGCAGCCCCTAGAGCTTTTTTTCGACTGCGTCCTTAAAGGCGTAGTGCAGCAGGCTTAGCTCGGCATACATCTTTTTCAGCCGGGCGTTCTCCTCTTCCAGCTCGCGCACCCGCTTCAGTTCGCTGGCTTCCATGCCGCCATACTTAGCTCTCCAGCGGTGGAAGGTGGCGGGGCTGATGCCGTGATGGCGGCAAAGGTCGGCTATTTTTATGCCTTGTTCGTGCTGCTTCAGCAGCTGCACGATCTGGGTCTCAGTGATCTTTATTCGCTTCATACTTAGGAATTTACAAATGAAAGACTGACGCGCCCCTGAGGGGCTTGTCAAAATCTCTCACTCCAATGGCCGAAGAAGGGGGAAGCTTACAACAGAAGTTACGATGGGCTTGTACTGGATGGCTTTGAGCACCATAGGATTAACCATTCCAAAGAATTTGCACGCGGGAAGCGTAACCATATTAAGGCATTGAAAGCTTTTGGAGCTACGCCAAGGCTAAGCTAGCCAGATACTATGGTATACGAAGGCAAGACTATGCCATTTATTTAAAAGAAATCGAATTTCGTTTTAATTTGCGTGGTGGAAATATGGAAAAGGCTCTTCTTAACATTATTGATTGGCGAGCCTTTTCCACCATTTCCACACGCCAGGTATCACCAACAGAGGAGTTTTTTATAGAAAAAGCAACAACTTCTAAGAAGGCCTGCTAGTCAAGCCCCCCCCCCAATATATATATGTATATGGGGGAAGCTTATTGTGCAGTTTCAGCAGTGCCTGTAGTATAGGATTTGTTCCCGAGCCGGTTATCTCTCTGGGTTCAGCAAGCGATGATCTTTGTGGGTACTATGGCTGGCTAATGGTTACCCGTTCGGGGTCATAGTTTAGCATGGGGGCAAGCCAGCGTTCCATTTCAGCTAGCGTCATCCCCTTTCTGCGGGCATAGTCTTCTACCTGGTCTCTATTTATCTTGCCTACGCCAAAGTATCGGGCATCTGGGTGGCCCAGGTACCATCCGCTCACGCTGGCTGCGGGGTACATGGCCATGCTTTCGGTGAGCTGAATGCCGGTGCGGGCCTCCGCATCCAGCAGGTCGAATAGCAGGGTCTTTTCGGTGTGATCGGGGCAGGCCGGATAGCCAGGGGCCGGGCGGGTGCCACGGTATTTTTCCGCAATCAGCTCTTCGTTGCTCAGCTGCTCGCCGGGTGCATAGCCCCAGTCCTCCCTGCGTACCCGGGCGTGCAGATATTCGGCAAAGGCTTCTGCCAGTCGGTCGGCCAGGGCCTTCACCAGTATGCTCTTGTAGTCATCGTGTTTCTGCTCGAAGCGCAGCACCAGGGGTTCTATGCGTATGCCTGCCGTTACGGCAAAGGCACCTATGTAGTCGGCCTTGCCGCTTTCTTTGGGGGCAATGTAGTCTGCCAGGGCATCGTGCCTGGCAGCGCCCCGCTTCTGCACCTGCTGGCGCAGGCTATGCAGGGTGGTGCGCAGCTGCTGCCGGCTTTCGTCGGTGTACACCTCTATGTCGTCGCCCACACTGTTGGCGGGGAAGATGCCATAGACGGCGCGTGCCTCCAGCAGCTTTTCGCGGATGATGAGGTCCAGCATTTCCTGTGCATCTGCGTACAGTTTTTTGGCCTCGTCGCCTATCACCGCATCTTCAAATATCTGCGGGTACTTTCCCTTCAGCTCCCAGGTGCTGAAGAAGGGGGTCCAGTCTATATACGGGCGCAGTTCCTCCAGCGGAAAGGGGCTTAGTACCTGTATGCCGGTTTTTTGGGGGGGCTCTATCGTATATTTTTCCCAGTCGAAGGTACGGCGGTTGGCCCGCGCCTCCTCTATAGAAATATAATTCTGTTCCGGTTTTTTATTGGCGTGGGCTTCGCGCATGGCATCGTATTCGGTGCGCACCTTCCGGGCGAAGTCATCTTTCTGTTCCGGGGTCAGCAGCAAGCCCACCACGGGTACTGATCGGCTGGCATCCAGTACGTGCACCACAGGGTGCTGGTAGTGGGGGGCAATCTTTACCGCGGTGTGGATCTTGCTGGTAGTGGCCCCGCCGATCAGTAGGGGGATGCTAAACCCCTCGCGCTGCATCTCTTTGGCCACATGCACCATCTCGTCCAGGCTGGGGGTTATCAGGCCACTTAGGCCGATCACGTCCACCTTTTCTTCGCGTGCCTTGGCCAGTATTTTTTCGCTGGGTACCATTACACCCATGTCGATCACCTCATAGTTGTTGCAGGCCAGCACCACGCCCACTATGTTTTTGCCAATGTCGTGCACGTCGCCCTTCACGGTGGCCATCAGTACTTTGCCATTGCTGCGGCCCTCCTCCAGGCCGGCATCGCGTTTTTCCTGCTCAATAAAGGGGATCAGGTAGGCCACGGCTTTTTTCATTACCCGGGCACTCTTTACCACCTGGGGTAGGAACATCTTGCCGGCGCCAAACAGGTCGCCCACCCGGTTCATGCCCTCCATCAGCGGCCCCTCTATCACCTGGATGTGCCGCTCATGGTGGTGGCGTATCTCCTCCACGTCCTCCTCTATGTAGTCGGCTATGCCCTTTAGTAGCGCGTGTACAATTCGGTCTTTCACCGGTTCGCTACGCCACGCCAGTTTGTCTTCCTTGGTTTTCCCGGTCTTGTCCTTTATGGTTTCGGCGTAGCTTACTAGCCTGTCGGTGGCCTCGGGGTTCCGGTTCAGCACCACATCTTCTACCAGTTCTTTTAGCTTGGGTTCAATTTCGTCATAGATCTCCAGCTGGCCTGCATTCACAATGCCCATGTCCATACCTGCCTGGATGGCATGGTACAGAAACACGGCGTGCATGGCCTCGCGTACGGGCTCGTTCCCGCGGAAGCTAAAGCTGATGTTGCTTACGCCGCCACTCACTTTTGCATCGGGCAGGTTTTGCTTGATCCAGCGGGTAGCCTCTATGAAGTCTACCGCATAATTATTGTGCTCCTCTATGCCTGTGGCAATGGCAAAGATGTTGGGGTCGAAGATAATGTCTTCGGGCGGGAAGCCAATTTCGTGCACCAGGATGCGGTAGGCCCGTTCGCAGATCTCTATTTTACGCGCATGGGTGTCGGCCTGCCCTTTCTCGTCAAAGGCCATCACCACCACAGCAGCGCCGTATGCGCGTAGCTTGCGTGCCTGTTCGCGGAACAGGGGTTCCCCCTCCTTCATGCTGATGGAGTTTACGATACCCTTGCCCTGTATGCACTGCAGGCCGGCCTCTATTACCTCCCATTTGCTGCTGTCAATCATGATGGGGATGCGGGCAATGTCTGGCTCGCTGGCCAGCAGGTTCAGAAACCGCACCATGGCGGCCTTGCTGTCCAGCATGCCCTCATCCATGTTCACATCCAGCACCTGGGCCCCCCCCTCCACCTGCTGGCGGGCCACACTTAGTCCCTCATCGTAGTTATCCTCCTTTATCAGGCGGGCAAAGCGGCGGCTGCCAGTTACGTTGGTACGCTCGCCGATGTTTACAAAGTTTGTGGTTTTATTCACCGTGAAAGGCTCCAGGCCACTCAGGCGCAGCTCGTGCGGAATGGCCGGGCGCTTACGTGCGCTGTACCGGTTGGCCACCTGGGCTATGCGGGCTATGTGGGCCGGTGTGGAGCCACAGCAGCCTCCCACTATGTTGAGAAACCCGCTACGGGCAAAGTCTTCCAGCTCGCCACCCATCTCATCCGGCGTCTGGTCATATTCGCCAAACTCGTTGGGCAGGCCGGCATTGGGGTAGCTGCTTATATACACGGGGGCTATGTGGCTCAGGGTTTCCACATAGGGGCGCATATCCTTGGCCCCCATCGCACAGTTGATGCCCACACTCAGCAGGTTGGGCGCATGGCTGATGGAGTTCCAGAAGGCCTCGGTGGTCTGCCCGCTCAGCGTGCGTCCGCTGGCATCGGTTATGGTGGCCGATATCATGACAGGCACCTCTACGCCCTGGGCCGCAAAGTACTGCTGGGCGGCAAAGAGGGCCGCCTTGGTATTCAGCGTGTCTGTTATCGTTTCAAACAGCAGCAGGTCTACCCCCCCCTCTATCAGCGCGGCTATCTGCTCCTGGAAGGCATCCACCATCTGCCTGAAGCTTACGGCCCGGTAGCCCGGGTCGTTCACATCCGGGCTCATGCTCAGCAGCTTGGTGGTGGGGCCCAGGGCCCCCGCCACATAGCGGGGTTTTTCGGGGTTTTTGGCCGTATAGGCATCGGCCAGCTCGCGTGCCAGCCGTACCGAGGCCAGGTTCATGTCTCGCACATAGGGCTCCATGTGGTAGTCGGCCTGGCTGATGGCATTGGCGCTAAAGGTGTTGGTCTCCAGGATGTCGGCACCCGCATCCAGGAAGGCCGTGTGTATCTCTCGGATGATCTGTGGCTGGCTGATGCTTAGCAGTTCGTTATTGCCCTTCACCTGCACCGGCTCTATACCCAGTTCTAGCTCAAAGTTTCGAAAACGCTCGCCTCGGTACTCAGCCTCCCCGGGCTTGTAGCCCTGGATCATTGTCCCCATGGCACCATCCAGTACCAGGATGCGCTTTTCCAGTTCGGTTCTTATATCCGGCTTTGTCATGTGTACTTTTTTTGTTGGAATGATACCAGCGGGGCCGCCCTGGCCCCACGCTCCGGGGGATGTCTCCGCCCAAACAATCAACCTCTTTTTCCGGGGAATGATTTTGCCGTGAACGGAGGCGTAAAGGTACTAAACAGCTTTCGCCTAATAAAATTCCGAACCACTGTATGGGGCGGATTCATGCTCGAGTTCCCCGAATCTCTACCCTGCCCGCTACCCACCAGGCAGCTACCGGCAGGATAGGATGGAGGGCTACCCCAGCTGCCGGGCCAGCAGCGCAAATTCTGCCACGCTCAGGCTCTCGGCACGCCGGTTTCCCCATCCCTCGGGCAGTAGCAGGGGCTGATTTTTCAGGGTGTTGCTCAGCATTTTTCGGCGCTGGGCAAAGGCCGCCTTTACTACCCGGGCCAGGGGCTCCAGGGGCAGCTCGTCGGGCTGCTGGCGCCGTACCAGGCGGATCACCCCACTCTGTACCTTGGGTGGGGGGGCAAAGGCCCCAGCCGGTACGCTGAACGCATACTTCAGCTCGTAGTAGTACTGTAGCAGCACACTCAGTATGCCATACTCCTTGCTACCCGGGCCACTGGCTATGCGCTTGGCTACCTCTTTTTGCAGCATAAAAACCCCCTCTTGCACCCAGGCACGGTGTGCCAGTAGCCTGAATAGGATGGGTGAGCTGATGTGGTACGGCAGGTTGCCAATCCAGGCTTGGGGCAGCTCGGGCAGCCTGTGCTTCAGGATGTCGGCCTGCAGCACCTCCACGCCATCCGGATGGTGCTGCATCAGGTAGGCAATGCTTTCCGGGTCAATCTCCAGGGCCGTGAGCGGCAGCCCGCGGGCTATCAGGTGGCGGGTAAGGATGCCCATGCCGGGCCCGATCTCCAGAACGGCCAGCGGGGCGGCGGCCTGCAACTGGGCTACGATACGGGCCGCAATGCGGTCGTCGTGCAGAAAGTGCTGCCCGAGGTGTTTCTTTGCACGTACCGAATCCGACATTGGGCAAAAATACACTATTTTAAGTGGGCCGAATTACCTAATTTTACGCCCTTGGAAACAGTAGTGAAACCGCCAAAGCTTTGGAAACCATGACTATACAATTTACGGACAAGATAAATCCCAAGTGGCTGACCGTCGTATTCATTTGCCGCGATAACCTGAGCCAGGTAAAGTCTGAGATCCCCAACCTGCCGGCAGACCTGGAGCTGGACCCCACGGACTGCGAGGCTGGTAAGGACTATCGCTACATGACGGCAGACCAGCGCTGGCTTTTTACGGGCGTAGGAGAGCGCATGGAGTTTACGGCCGAAAAGCTGCGCCGTGAGGTAGACAAGGCCGTAAAGGAGGCCAACCGAATGAAGGCCCACCACCTGCAGCTGGTACTGCTGGGCTTCAAAGACCACACCGAGAGCCGCATGATGGCCCGCGCACTGGGCGAGATGCCGCTGCTGTCCAACTACCAGTTCATGCCCCACCGCACGGTGGATACCGATAAGCTGAGTAACAGCCTGAAGGAAGTGTATATCCTGACAGACATCAGCGATATGGCACGCAGGCTGGCAGAAGCGATAAAAGTGGCCGAGGCCACCTGCGAGGCCCGAAACCTGGTAAATGAGCCCCCCAACGTACTGACCAGCCTGGAGCTGGCGGCCCGTGCCAAAAAACTGTGCGAGGCCAAGGGACTGAAGGTGGAGGTACTGAATAAATCCCAGATAGAAAGCCTGAAAATGGGCGGACTGCTGGCCGTAAACCGGGGCAGCCACGATGAGCCTACCTTCACCATCATAGAGCATAAGCCCGCCAACCCCCGAAACAAAAAGCCCGTGGTGCTGGTGGGCAAGGGCATTGTGTTCGACACCGGCGGCCTGAGCCTGAAGCCCACCGCCGGCAGCATGGATAGTATGAAAAGCGATATGGCAGGTGCGGCTGCCGTGATAGGCACCCTGCTAGCTGTGGCTGATAATAGCCTGCCCCTGCACATAGTGGGCCTGATACCCAGCACGGACAACCGGCCGGGCTACAATGCCTACACGCCCAATGACGTGATCACCATGATGGACGGCTCTACCGTAGAGGTGCTGAACACCGATGCCGAGGGCCGCATGATCCTGGCCGATGCCCTGCACTTTGCCAAGCGCTACGAGCCCGAGCTGGTGATAGACCTGGCCACCCTGACCGGCGCCGCCGTAGTAGCCGTGGGCACCCATGCCACCGCCCTGATGGGCACGGCAGACCGGGCCACCAAAAAGAAACTGGAAGATGCAGGCCTGCGCACCTATGAGCGACTGGTGGAACTGCCCCTGTGGGAAGAGTATGCCGAGCAGCTGAAGAGCGACATAGCCGACCAGAAAAACATAGGCGGACGCTACGCTGGCAGCATCACGGCAGCCAAGTTTCTGGAGCACTTTGCCAAGGGCTACCCCTGGATCCACCTGGATATTGCCGGCACTGCCTTCCTGGAAAGTGCGCAAAAGTGGCAACCCAAAAATGCCACCGGCATGGGCGTGCGCCTGCTATATGAATTCCTGTCTACACACGAATGAGCGAAACCCACGATACCCCCACTTTTTCCGCCCCCACACCCATTGTGGTAGGCATCACCCTGGGGGATGTACATGGCATCGGGCCCGAACTGGCCATTCGCATCTTTGCACACGAGGATATGCTGAACCTGTGCACCCCGGTACTCTTCGGCCCGGCGGATGTACTGGCGTACTATCGCAATGCCCTGAATGCTAAGTCTTTCCACGTTAGCCACCCCAAGCAGATAGGCAAATACCCGCCTGGCAAGGTCTACCTGATGGACACCAGCCCAGACTATGGCGAACCTCAGCCCGGCACCCCCAGCCCCCGTGCCGGCAGGGCCGCTGCCGCTGCCCTGGAGGAGGCCGTGAAGCAGCTGGACGTGGGCATGATAGACGTGCTGGTTACCCTGCCTATCGATAAGGCCAGCATACAGAGCGACAGCTTCCCCTATCCCGGCCATACTGAGTTTTTGCAAGACCGGCTGGGAGCCCGGGGCAACCTCATGTTCATGGTATCAGACTGGCTGAAGGTAGCCGTAGCCACCAACCACCTACCGCTGGAGGAGGTGGCCCGCAGGCTAACCAAAGAAGGGATACTACAGAAGATAGAGGCCATGCACCAGAGCCTGCGGCTAGACTTTGGGCTGGAGAAGCCCCGCATAGCCGTGCTGGGCCTAAACCCCCATGCCGGAGACGGTGGCCTGCTGGGAAAGGAAGAAAAAGACGTCATCAAACCTGCCCTGGAGGCTGCTAAAAAGGCTGGCATCTTTGCGATAGGACCCTATCCGGCAGATGGTTTTTTTGCCAATCATGCCTACCGAAAGTTTGATGCCGTGCTGGCCATGTACCACGACCAGGGCCTAATCCCCTTCAAGACGCTGGCAGGCCATGAGGGCATAAATTTTACGGCGGGGCTTAGCGCCATCCGCACCAGCCCGGACCATGGCACTGCCTACGACCTGGCCGGAAAGGGCGAGGCCGACCTGAGCAGTGCGCGTGCTGCCATCTTCTGGGCCATAGACCTGTATCGGCAGCGACGAGAAAACCTGGCCCTGGCACAGGGTGCCCTCAAGACGGGCGCTGCGGCAGGCCTTATTGCCCCCGAGTCACCCTAAATCCGAAACAACTGCTATTTTTGCTATATGGCAGCCTTTGTTGACGATATCCGGCACCGCTTTATCCCCACCTATGGGGCCATCGGCTGGCTCATTGTCATAAATGTGGGGGTGTACGTAGCCCTCTCGGTGGCTTACGTGTTGCTTTTTCTACTTGGGCAGCAGCACCTCTTCTACACCGTGTATGGCTATCTGGCCCTGCCCACACACCTGGCTAGCCTGCTAGCCCAGCCCTGGAGCCTGTTTACCTACATGTGGGTGCACGACATGCGCACCACGGTTATGGGCAGTGTCTTCCACATTTTGTTCAACATGCTGTGGCTCTACTGGGTGGGCGGCCGCATTCTGCGCCCCTATCAGCCCGATAGGCGCATCTGGTTTCTATTTGTGGCCGGTGCCCTATGTGGTGCCTGCCTTACCCTGCTGGCCTACAACCTGCTGCCCGTCTTTGCCGGCCAGCGGGGCACCATGGTGGGGGCATCGGCAGGCGTTACGGCCATTATGGTGGCTGCGGCCACTCTGCTGCCCAATACGGCCCTGCACCTACTGTTCTTTGGCACCGTGCGCCTGGTGTGGCTGGTGGCAGCCTTCCTCTTTATCGACTTTCTGTCCATAGCCATGTCCGGAAATAAGGGCGGTGTCATTGCCCACCTGGGTGGGGCACTCTTTGGCTACCTGTACATGCGTAGTGTGAAGAGTGGCCACGACTGGGGGCAGCCCTTCTTCCGGCTCTTCAGCAGGCGCAGGCGCCGCTCGCCCCTGAAGATTGTGGCCAAGAAAAAAGCCGGAGTACCCCAGACCGGTACCTATGCCGGCAAGCCCGGCAAGCCCGGCAAGCCCAGCCAGGCAGAGGTAGACCGCATACTGGACAAGATTGCCAAGGTGGGCTATGAAAAGCTGACCCAGGAGGAGAAGCAAATCCTGTTTGATGCCAGCCGGGCGTAGTGGGTGGCGGCTACTGCTGCACAGGCTGCTGCTGCTGCTGAACATGCTGTGCGTGCTGCCCGGCCTGCTGGCCCTACTGGCACCATTTGTGCCGAGTACCAGCTGGTTTGTGCCCAGTGTGCTGGCCCTCTTTGCCCCCTACCTGCTGCTGCCTGCCCTGCTATGGGCCCTGCTGTGGGCCAGCAGCCGGAGGTGGATCTGGCTACTGGCCAATATCGGCATCCTGGCACTAGGCTGGCCGCAGCTAAGGGCCAGCCTGCAGCTCAATGGCCAGGGTGCTGCCAACCGCTACGACATTCGGGTGATCAGCCTGAATGTAAATGCCTTTGGCTATCGACACAAGAATTTTGAGCAGCTTCGGACTTTTCTGGCCAAGTATCGGCCAGACATTGTGTGCCTGCAAGAGTTCTACGAACAGCAGCGCCTGCGGCCCGACTACTTTCAGCGCCTGAAGAAAACCCTGGGCCTAAAGTACCATGAGTTTATTGAGCTATATCCGGGCAAACGCTTCGGCCTGCTGTTCCTTTCTCGCTACCCCATCACGGATGCAGGTGCCGTAACGGAGATAAACCCCAAAACCAAAAATGGTATTGCCTATGCTGATCTCTCGCTTTACGGCCAGGCCCTGCGGGTATACAACCTGCACCTGGAGAGCTATAGCCTGAGCCCCGCCCAGCGCAAGGCGCTGTATGAAACCGTGGCGGATGCCGAGCCGCGCCGTAGGCGCCGAAAGCGACAGCCAGGGCCAAAGAATAACGAAGACTACGAGCAGCGGCCCAGCGAGCCCCACCCCGAGCGCCCACTGCCCCCACAGCCCCCGGTGGAGGCGGACCTGAACGCGTGGGAAATGATAAAGGTGATGGTAAAGAAGTGGCGAATACAGGAAAATCAGCTTGCCCTGCTGCAAGACCACCGAACAGCCTGGCAGGGCCGACCCAGCCTGCTGTGCGGAGACCTGAACAACCCGCCCTACACCCACATCTACTACGCCGCACGGGCCGAGCTGCAAGACTGCTATATGCTGAAGGGCAATGGGCTGGGCCATACCTATGGCAGGGGGCTTACGGCCATGCGCATCGACTATGTAATGGCAAGCAAGCACCTGAGCACCCACCGCTACCAAACCCTGGATACAGAGGGCATAAGCGACCACAAGGCCGTTTTGGTTTCACTCCGATTTGGTTTTCACAATTAGATTAATCGTTTGTATGGCCCGATAGAATCGGGCTTTTTGTCGACGAACGCACAAATTCGGGTTGCGAACGGGCTAATCTTTGCCGTACTTTGGCCCAAACGATACCTGTATGAAAAGCATGCTGTTTTCATTATCCTTCGGCCTGCTGCTGGCGGGATGTGGGGCTGCGAACAAGAATAAGCAAGGTGCCAGCCCCAAAGGCTCCCTCTTGCCCGAGAGTGAAAAGCTGGCGAGCACAGATGGCCCCGCACCGGCGGGCTATCGGCCTGTGTTTATGAATGGTGTGGAGCTTTTCTCCGCCGGGGCCAAGTACAGGCCTAGCCTGGAGGTTACCCGCATAGCACAGCAGGGGCAGGAGGTAAGCCTGTATGTACATCTGGCCGACACCAGCGGGCACTACCTGGCACAGGCTGCTGGCCCGGACGGACAACGGCTGTGGTGCCAGCTGGAGGAAACACAGGGTACGAGCACCCAGCGTGTAAAAGACTTCCGGCTGGAGGAAACAGGCCCAATGCCTACCGCCTATGCCCTGGTAATGGACCACAGTGCCAGTATGGGCGAACAGGGCGCACGGGCTGCACAGGCTGCTGCAGCACAGTTTATCCAGAATAAGAACCCGGATGATGCAGTTTGCCTCATCAAGTACGACAACAATGTGAAGCAGGAAAGCCCCCTTGCAAAGGATCAGGCAGAGCTCCTGGTATCGCTGCGGCAGAATGGCCTGGAAGGCTATGGCTATACCACCGCCTACTACGATGCCATCTATGAGGGCATACAGGTACTGAAAGAGGCTACTGGCTATGCCCGCAGGGTTGTGCTGGTGTATACCAATGGCGTGGACAACAGCAGCAGCCACACCGCCCAGCAGGTGCTGGCCGAGGCACAGACGGCACAGATAATGATCTGTAGCATCGACCTGGGTACGGACGTGCAGCCTGGGGCACTGGCCAGCCTGAGCGCTGCCACGGCAGGCCAGTATCGCCATATCTACTTGCGCGACGAATTCGCCCCGGCCTTTCGGGATATCTACGCGCGGCTGAACGCGGGCTACAGGATTACCTACACACCTGCCACCTATGGGCCACATACCGTACGCCTGAAGCTGTGCCTGCCCCAGGCAGAACTGGCGGCAAGTGCTACCTATGACAACAGCCCAAAAGCGGGCGAAACCCTCCGTCTGAATGTGTTTTTTGCCTTGGGTAGCAGCCAGCTAGCCGCCGAGAGCCAGGAAGCACTAAATAATGTGGTGGAACTGCTAAACAGCCATCCGGATGTCCGAATTGCCCTCTATGGCCACACCGACAACACTGGGAACAGCCAGCAGAACCAGCAGCTGAGCCAGCAGCGAGCGGATGCTGTAAAACAGGCCCTTGTCCAAAAGGGTATTAAGGCTGAGCGTATAGAAACTAGGGGGTACGGTGCGGAGCGACCCATAGCCCCCAACACCACTCCCGAAGGCCGCGCCCAAAACCGACGTACAGAATTTGTCATCCTGGAGTAGATTTGGAGGGAGACACCCGGTCCGGAATTAGAGCTACCTAAGTGAAGGGTCGAGCCTGCTAGGAACGTGCCATTCGGCTAAGGGCGGTTGGGAAGGCTTGAGCGCGCGTGAAAAAAGCTGAAAACCCCAGGCTTTACAGGTAAACCGCAACTCCCTACCGACTAGCTATACACCTCTACTCAGCCTGAGCGGCAATCACAAGCGCTGTCTCCTTCGCCAGCCCCTTATAGATCAATACGACACGGTAGGTACCGGGCTTCAGGCTTTTTGTGTGGAAGGGAATGGTGTTTTCGCCACTCGCTTGCACAAATTGTGCTTGCCACAGGATCTTCTGCCGCTCGTTGTACAGCCGGATCTCTACCAGGCCGTCATAGGGGATGGTGTAGTCGATCCGTGCCTGTTTACCGGCCTGCTGTAGGCCCCTTATCTCAAGGTCCAGCACGGCAGGTTTTATCTTCTGCCTGCTACGGTACTGCCCGGCCTGTTGGGGCTGTGCCCACAGGGCAGCAAGGCTGCCTGGCACCAGGAGAACGAGTATAAGCAGACGCTTCATAGATGTGGCGTAGTCCTCAGAAACAGACCAAAACTAGTCAAGACACTGGCTAATATACACAACAGAGAGGTACCGGGCAAGTGGCTGCCAGCTGCAGGCTGAAAATGCCGAGTAAGCGGGGGCCATAGATACCGTAGTGCCTGCCGATCTGACTATCCACTTGGCCTACCCCATACCCGGTTCACCCAGGTGGCAGGCGGGCTAGTTCAGCTTGGTGTTCAGCAGGAAGTCGCACTCGCTATAGGTTTCCTGCGCCTGTTTTGTGGCCTGGCTCATCAGCTGGTCCAGCTCGCGAAAGAGGAGGAGGAAGTGCCGAAGATTTGGGTCCATGCGGTCTTGTGCCTTCATTTCGCCGAAGCGGGTGTACACCGCCATCAGCTCATTGTTGTAGCGCTGCCAGGCAAACCAGTAGCCCTTCAGCTTATCTTGTATCTGGTCATTGCGCTTGCGCAGCAGGATTAGCTGGCTCAGGCTGCTGGCCCGGTTGGCCTCTATGTTGCGCGGGTTGGCCAGCAGCTCGCTGATACTCGATACTTCCTTCCACACGGTCTCAGCCTCTTGCACCAGCTGCTGTAGCAGGGGTATCTGCCTGTCCATCAGGTGCATCATTTCGTTCTGCATATCCACAAAGCTGGACAGCTGGCTGCCCTGTGCCCGGGTGGTAGCGGCAGGTAGAAGGGCCAGCAGGAGGGCTGCCAGCAGGGTGGCACACACCGGATGCGGAAAAAGCCTGGTGGGTAGCAGCATCATATTCCTGTATGCAGGCGGTGGGGGGGGCCTAGGCCATACCGGTTGGCCCACCAAAATTCATGGGGGGCATGGCCAGTTCATTTTCGTTCATCTCGATTTCGCCAAATTGGCTCTCAAACTTGGCGATGTTGTCCTGGATGGCTAGCAGCAGGCGCTTGGTGTGCTGGGGGGTCATGATGATGCGGCTCTTCACCTTGGCCTTGGGCACCCCGGGCAGGATGCGGATGTAATCCAGGATAAACTCGGCATTGCTGTGCGAGATAATGGCCAGGTTGCTGTATATGCCCTCGGCTACGTCTTCGCTCAGTTCTATATTCAGCTGGTTGCTGTGCTCGTGGTTTGGGGTTTCTGCCATGGATTATCTTTTTTCGATACAGGCTGCCAAGGTACAATTATTCTCTGGCAAGTGCAGGGGTTTTTCTGCTGATGTTAGGGTGTGCCCGCGTACGGGCTCTTTGGAAATACCTTCATTCAGCCTGCTCCATGCGGATGTGTAGCTGCCGGGGCAGGTAGTTGTTGCAGCGGGTACCCAGCTGCTTTAGCCAGCCCAGGGGCAGCTGGTGGTAGGTGGCCAGCTGCCAGCCCTTCGGGCAGTCGGGCTGCGGATCTCGGCCCCTCAGGTAGGCCAGGGCTTGTTCCCGGCTCAGCTCCACCTGTGGGGGCTGGTGCATATAGTGCGGGTGCATGGCCAGCTCGTGGGTGGGCACCCAGTCTGCACCCTTCGGGCTGGCCAGGGGCAGGTCTCGCAGCAGCCAGTGCAGGCGGCAGGGCGGCAGGGCGCTGGGGTAGTCTGCATACAGGCTGTGGCCCTGCAGCTGGGCCTCATAGCCCTCGGCTAGCCGGATCCAGCCCGGTAGGCCAGTTGGCAGCGTTTTTTTCTTTTTTTCCGGACTAGCCCACTCGGTAGGGGTGGGGGGGGCCTGTCCCTTTTGCACCGCTGCCAGATAGAAGCCCTCGCCCCGCACCCGGTGTGGGTAGGCCTGCCAGCCCAGGGGCTGCGCTGGCCCGGGCAGGGGCACAAAGCCCCAGGCTTCGGGCAGCTGCAGGGGGCAGCTGCGGGCCTGGGGATGCTGTGCCAGCAGCCAGGCCAGGTTTTCCGTATTCTCCTGTGTGCTGTAGGTACAGGTGCTGTACAGCAGCCAGCCGCCCGGCTTCAGCAGCCGCCAGGCCTGTGCCAGTATGTCCTGCTGGCGCAGGGCACAGGCCTGCACGGCGGCCGGGCTCCACTCGTCCATGGCCTCGGGCTGCCTGCGCCACAGGCCCTCGCCGCTGCAGGGGGCATCTACCAGTATCAGGTCGAAGGCCTCCCCTAGCTGCTGTGCCAGCTCCTCGGGCCGGTGCCTGCATACACGTATGTGCCCACGCAGGGGGCCTGCCCCGCCGCCGGCCCCCCAGCGCAGCACGTTCTCGCGCAGGATGAGGGCCCGTTTGGAGATGGGCTCGTTGGCAATCAGCTCACTACCGGGTGGCAGCGCCTCGGCCAGTAGGGTAGTTTTGCCGCCGGGGGCCGCGCATAGGTCTAGCGCCAGCAGGGGCGGGCAGTGGGCGGGCAGCAGCTGGCGCACCGCCTCGGCCACCAGCATACTGCTGGCCTCCTGCACGTAGTAGGCACCAGCATGGTGTGCGGGGTCTAGCGTGAAGCTGGGCCGCTGGACCAGGTAGTAGCCACCCGGGCACCAGGGTATGGGCTCGGCCAGGGCCAGGGTGGATGCCAGGGGCTGCTTGTGCGGGTTCTGCCGGATGCTAACCGGCGGCGGGCTAGCCAGGGCTGCGGCCAGGGCTGCCGTTTCCGGGGCTGTGGGTAGCCCGAAGCCGGGGGGTAGGGTAGGGGAAGACGGCTTGCTCACAGCGCAAAGATTTCATTTTTGGCGTACTCACCCGCTTCCCCACAAAAATAATGCCCCCGAAACTAATGCCAGATGGAGCAAACATGAAGCGCCGTCATCCCTGGGCGCACGGCTAGCTGGCCGCGCTGGCCCAAGCCAACCGGACTATGTATAATATAATTAATATTTGTTTATGTAGTCATGTTGTTTAGTGTTATTCTAAATATGAGATTTTGCTGTTCTCATTCGAAATTAAATTCGTAAATTGAGTTGTATTTCGTCTACTAAACTTCTACTATGAAACGCCTGGTTCTTTGTCTGTTACTCCTCCTTGCTTCTTCGCTCTTTACGCGTGCCTTTGCCAATGCGGTGGTTGTGTCCAACGTTGAGCGGGTGGGCGCAAGTCAGGTTCGGTTTTCCGTTAGCTGGGAGAACAGCTGGCGGGTGGGCGGTGCACCTGGCAACCACGATGCCGTGTGGGTGTTCGTCAAGTTTCGCCGCTGCGACTCAAACGATCCCCAGTTTAGCCACGCCCTGCTGAGCACTACCATGGCCGACCATACGGTTAGCGCTGGCTTGGCCTTTGCCCAGAACATCACCACCACCGACCGGCTGGGCAATGCGGGCAACCACAACACCGGTGCCATGGTGCGCCGCAGCACCGAGGGCATTGGCCACATAAGCGGCGAAACCGTAACCCTGGCAGTAGTGGGGGCCACAGATGGAAATACCTTTGAGCAGAATGTAGACTACGAGATACGCGTATATGCCATCGAGATGGTACAGGTACCTCAGGCCGCCTACTGGGCCGGAGATGTGGCGGGACCCCTTACCTATAAATTGTACTACTAGCCTTCATGTCTTTCATTTTGGGTTGATGTTTTTGGATTTTGAGAGCTGAATTTTCGAACTGTTTCAGCTGGCCTCAGTCCATTGTTTCGATATCCTCTGTGGGGTCGTTCATAGTTGTAGTGTTCTAGC